>JAMJFV010000227.1 GCA_023544495.1 ANME-2 cluster archaeon | reverse complement strand
ATCACGATGAAGAAGATGACCACGATGAAGAAGATGATCACGATGAAGAAGATGATCACGATGAAGAAGATGACCACGATGAAGAAGATGATCACGATGAAGAAGATGATCACGATGAAGAAGATGATCACGATGAAGAAGATGATCACGATGAAGAAGATGATCACGATGAAGAAGATGACCACGATGAAGAAGATGATCACGATGAAGAAGATGAAACGTAATCATCTTATATATGTAAAATTTCTGGAATGAAACATTCCTGGTTGAATTTAAAAGGGAGAAACTTTTAAATTCAACTAATTACTTTTTTATATTGGCGTCACCTGTTAACCTGTATCCACATTTTACCCAATCTTCACACCATTCACACCCTCTCACCAGCCATCATCTTACCCTACCACCTCCGTCATTCATATGTCAGCACCTCGTTCCCCATCAAACGTGCTTGATCTTATAATTTGAACATCTCAGGATGTTCCGTATGTATCGGGATCACCTGTTCCGGAGCGATCCTCCCAACCATATCCCGTATCTCATCTCCCGATGCATGACCTGAAGCATGGGCAGAAAACAACTGTATCCCGAAATGTTCAAGCCATTTCTTCTTTCTCTCTTCATCAATGTCCATTTCATCAGAGAACGGCTCACATGAGGATTTAATCCATACCGCATCATGTGGCTTGATATCTATCAGTTGGTTGATCTCCCACATGTTCATAGATACAACATATTTTTTTGGATATTTCCTGAGTTCCTCACAGGTGATGGAATTATCCCTGAAAAGAAAATCCCGTTCCCACTTAGAATAATCCCCCTCAACCAGCATTCGTTCTATTCCATTTTTGTACAGCAATCCCCAGCTCTTCATTGGCACCAGGATCTTGACATCATCCAAAGAGAATGGAGCCAGGTCTCCAAAGGCTTCAATGAGGTATGCAAGTTTCAAACCAACAACTAACTCTCTGCCTGCCGCTCTGGCCGCATCGAATATGCTTTTCACCCTGTACAGGTCCCTTACCGGATGCTCAACAAAGACAAGGTCCTTCGAGGACGCGACAATTCTTCCGATCTCATCCCTGACACCCTGTTCACTATCTGTATCATTGCTATCGAGCCGGGTCCCTTCGCACAATAACCATTTGGGACGACAACTGGCAGCTTTTTCCACAAACCTTTCACTTTTATCCCGTTCGTAACCATGGAACCGGATGTCACCAGTATAGACTATGTTCCCTTCATCAGAATAGATGAAATAACCGCAAGCTCCTGGCAGTGAATGATCAACCGGCACCATTTCGATCTCAAGACTGCCGATCCTGATACTCTGCTCAGGTTCCATTATATGGAAATCCCTGTCATGAACATACTCAGTGTTCCGTCTGGTGACCCTTGATCGATTGCCTTTCGTATTCTCATAGAATACGAAGGTTTCACATGCTGAGGTCAGATCCGAAATTGTTCCCGTCCCGACCTCTTCCAGGCACTGTAATATGATGTGGGTCTCTTCTGTGCAGTAGATCGGGATGTCGAACCGCAAAAAGTGTATATATTGTGCATGATCTGCATGAGCATGTGAGAGAAAAACAGCATCCACTGCTCTTTCTTCAGGAGGTCTTCCCATGTGGTTGAGATAATCTTCCCTGTAGATGCCTTTTATGTCAGGGAGCAGGCCCATTTCAAGATAATCTATCAGAGCTGTGCATTTTCTCGGGTTCAGGAACTCGGAAAAGTATCTGGAATTTTGGCTGAAGCTCATTCCAAAATCCAGCAGGATCCTGGTACCATTATGCTCCACCAGTATTTTATTGCCACCGATTTCGGTGCTACCGCCCATGACATCAATTGAGACCATTCATACCTCGTCGTTAAATAATACTGTAATCATCTTCAATTCCCTATTCCCAATCCCATGAGCTCTCTGCATAATCTGTGATCCTCGATGAATCTTTCATATAATGATGCGTCCTGGAATACCAGTTTGAGCGCATCATCATTCCAGGTCTTGTGACTGTATTCCCCGTAGATAATGACCGAGTTGCATTTTATGAGACCGCAGACTCTTGCTAAGAAAAATATCAGGTCTCGCAGTTGATATGGGGTACAGTGGTCCACATCAACGGATGAAGGATATGTGAAGTGGAAACATTCAGGGCCTTTAGCGATGCACAATTCTGCCATGTTTGTGTCTGCAGTGAGTATAACAGGGAATACGTGTTGATTGCTTTCCTGGAAATCCCTGATAGCTTTGACAATTATTAAGTCGTTCTTCTCAGGGTAGGTTGAAGATGGTTCACCGGCTTTTGTCTCCAGGATGTTGTCCCGGATGCGCTTGTATTCCCGCATAGCGATGTATGCGGCCTTTCTGGATTTTTTAGGTTTGCGGTTGCTCAGTTCTTTCAGGAGTTCACCATGGAAGTCTGCATCCTGTTCCATCTCGTAGAGCATGTGTTTATGATATTTGTGATTGATGGAGGATTCGATCTCGTCATATACGGTGTCCACTACCAGGAAATGCGGGTTGGGTATATTGAGCCTGGAGAGGGCACGATGGTAGAAAAGATTTGTATCTGGGGCAAAGTAGATGGTGTGGTCCAATCTGTTCAGTGCACGGAGTTTATCCCGGAACTCGTCCATGTTGTCATATTGTATGATACCGCTGAGGAGCATGCAGTACTTGATGTCATCGAATGAGGGAAGCTCGTCTGTATGGGGGCTGTATTCATATAATTCCTTGATTACCTCTGCATCGGATTGGACATTGATGTGGTAGCCGTCCCGGGACGGTCTGGCTTTTACCATCTTGAGGTCGTACAGGGG
>JAMJFV010000226.1 GCA_023544495.1 ANME-2 cluster archaeon | reverse complement strand
TCAAACTGGGTGAAAAGATCAGTACAGAAGACTTGCTTGTATTGCAGAGGTCAGGGTTGCTTTAATCACACCATTTCCTTACATTTTTTCTGTCAAGTTCGTTATTGACCACGATGATACAGTGGTCTGCATGCAGGCTAAACGGTCCCACATTCAGGGATCTGGCGCCTGCATTGACAATTATGTGCTCCTCATCGGCTGTCATTCCTTCATGGTCGCCCAGGATGAATATGGTCCGTTGGTACAAGGTTCCTTCCATCTCACCCCTTATATCGGTACCGTCTTCATGGAGGTAATACAGTCCACTGACTATGCCCTCAGTATCGAGGTTCAACTCGGCCAGCACATCTTTAAGACCTCCCTGTCGTACCCATACGCCGGGTGTGGATTCTTTCCACCGGACTGCTGCCTTCAATTCCAGCGCTTTTTTTATAAGTGAGCCGCTGCTGCGTTCGTCAGGGTTAAGGTATCGCACATCCCGTCCGCTGAATCGAACTATCTTTGGTGGTCCGGGTGCGCCCAGCAGTACCAGGTAAATGATTGTATCCCTGCGCAGGTCATGGCTTAAGAACAATGCCGAGTTCACGCAACGACACATTATATCCATCCTGCCTGCACTGCCCGGAAGATCGTTGAGGCTGAACTGTCCGTCAGTTACGGCTTTGTGTCCCACTACAATAAACTCTCGCATGCAAAGGTAAAATGCACAAGACATATATCTGTCTAACGCACATAAATAAAATGGTAATAACATGAAACTATTGGCACTGTCAGACCTTCACGGAGATTTCTCAAAAGTGCAGGCACTGATTGACCATGCAGGTGAGATCGATGGCATACTGATATCGGGTGATATAACTCATTTCGGACCCGATGAAACGGCACGTGGACTTATCGACATGTTCGATGTGCCAGTACTGGCCATACCCGGTAACTGTGACCTGCCTGGCATTCTTGAAGTGCTTGATAGTTCCCATGCAATCAACCTGCATAAGAACTGTTATTCTATGGATGATGTATGTTTCATGGGGCTGGGAGGTTCAAACAGTACTCCTTTTAACACTCCGTTCGAACTGACTGACGAAGATATGGAACAAACACTTGATGATATGCTGACCTCGTGTTCAGGTATCAGGAATATATTATTGAGTCACGCGCCTCCCTTTGGTTATGTGGATGAACTTCCGGTCGGACATGTGGGCAGCCATGCAATTGCCAAATTCCTGAGCCACTTTGACCTCATCGTATGCGGGCATATTCACGAGGCCAGGGGTTTGGCAATGAGCGGGAATACTACCATGGTCAATGTAGGGGAAGCATCCCATGGGTACGGTGCATTGATATTTTTGAACGACACTATTTCCGTAGAACTTATTGAAGTATAAATACATCTTTCAATTCATGAAGATCGCTATCACAGGAAAGGGAGGGGTGGGGAAGACCACCCTTGCAGGTACGCTGGCACGGCTCATATCACGGGACGGTATGAACGTGCTGGCAATTGATGCAGACCCGGATATGAACCTGGCGTCTGCGCTGGGTATTGATTATCCGCCACAGCCACTGACAGGGTATAAAGAGTTCATTGACGAACGTGCGGGTGGTCCGGACGGGATGTTCAAGTTGAACCCGAAGGTAGACGATATAGTGGAGCGTTTCGGGGTGGTCGGGCCTGATGGAGTCAAGATGCTGGTCATGGGTACCGTGGAGCGTGGCGGGTCAGGTTGCATGTGTCCTGCGTCGTCGTTCTTGCGGGCTTTGCTGCGGCATGTGGTGTTCAAGGAATCGTCTGTGGTCATCATGGATATGGAGGCTGGCATCGAGCATCTGGGCAGGGGGACCACGAAGGGTATCGACCTGATGATAGTGGTAGTGGAACCGGGTTCCCGCAGTCTTGAGACAGCTGAGAGAATAAAGAGGCTGGGTACTGAACTTGGGATAGGGAAGTTTGCTGCTGTGATAAATAAGGTAAGGGAGGGGGATATCAGCGTTGTTGAATCCAGGCTGGAAGCACTGGGGATCCCTGTGCTGGGAGTGCTTCCTTATGATATTTCAATGGTGGAGGCCGACCTGGCCGGGCGCTCACCTGTTGAAGCGGGGGGGCCGGCGATGGTGGCTATTGAAGGGATCAAGGATCGGTTGCTGTTGTTTTGATTGGTGTTTCTGGTTGAAGGGGTTATGTTGACTATTGAAGGTAGAATTGTGTGGTGCTGAGCCCGGGATATAAATGTTTTATTCCTGCGTTTCAAAGCCGCCTCCTGGCAAATCAATCTGGTCGTGCAGTTGGCGGGCATAGGCGACCCATTCATCAATAAGGACGATACATGGTGCTCCATAAATGCTATGCTCCGACCACACACGCAGTGGTTTGATCTCAATATCATTCTTCAAAGAATTATCTTCTCAATTGAATCCTTTTTTCTATACGTCTGCAACGCTTGAGCAAGTGTCAAATTCTCGCTCGATTTGAAAGAGAAAAATCCCTCACGTCCTTTGATCACAGCATTCTCAAGCCCTTCTCCCCGATATGCCGCCCACGATAATGCCAGGCGGCAGGGCCGGCAGGATAACAGTCATCCGGCTCAGCACCCCACTCCTTTTCCATCACTTCAGCATTCCCCTGATAATAACATCCACCGCTTCGGACTCGTCAATTCCCCGTGACATCAGGGTCTCCATCTGCTTCTTATCCACACTGCCGATTGCTGCCTCATGGGTGACCTTGGCCCGCCTGTCCACCACCGAGACCCGCGGAATTGCCACAGCCACCGCCTCATCCTGGACGATCTCCACACAATCCACATGACCGCGGGAGTAGGGAGCTGCCCCCTCGGTG
>JAMJFV010000225.1 GCA_023544495.1 ANME-2 cluster archaeon | reverse complement strand
ATAATGTTAGAAATCAACTGCCATAATGCTGTCGAGCGAAGCGACCCCAAAAGGGGCGACAGCTTTATGTGCAGTTGATTTCAACCAAATAGGCAGGGAAAATACAGAAATACTGAATGACAATATCCTATTTCGGGCATCTTGTGAGGGAGCGACCCTGCCTCACAATTCACCGAAAGGTATAATAGTACGTTCATCTGTGGTTTTTCCAAATCAAAAACACGCTCTGCCACCCAATACCCGACCTCAACCAGCGCCTTCAGCAACCCATTGGACACCCCTTATTATTCTCTCCACCAGCACCCTCTTAGAAGCAATCATCTTCCCCCCCATCCCAATCAGGAAAATTATATCATACTTCCAGAACCATAAGAAAAACTATATTTTATCTTAAGAAAACGGAGATAACCATATGAACAGCAAAAAACTGGGCAAAGTATACCTTGTAGGCAGCGGTCCGGGGGACCCGGAACTGCTCACGCTAAAAGCACGCAGGCTCATAGACGAGGCCGAGGTCATAGTATATGACCAGCTTCCCGGAGAGCAGATCCTGGCCAGCATGCCCGAAAAGGCAGAAAAGATAGATGCCGGCAAATATGCAGGCAGCCACACCCTCAAACAGGACCAGATAAACCAGGTCCTGGTGGATAAAGCTAAAGAGGGAAAGATGGTGGTCAGGTTAAAAGGTGGCGACCCCTATGTATTCGGACGTGGCGGCGAGGAGGCACAGGTACTGGTACGAGATGGCATAGAAGTTGAAATTGTGCCTGGCATCACATCAGCAATTGCGGCACCCGCCTATGCAGGCATACCCGTCACTCATAGGGACCATGCAAGTATGGTTACTTTTATCACAGGGCATGAAGACCCCACAAAGGATGATTCTGCCCTGGATTGGGATGTACTGGCAAAGTTCAGTGGAACAATCGTAATCCTGATGGGAGTCAGCATGTTGCCCAGAAACGTGAACGAACTGATGAAGCATGGCAAAGACCCTGCAACCCCGGTGGCACTTATCGAGCGGGGAACCCGCCCCGACCAGAGGACCACAGTAGGTATGCTGGAAAACATTGTCAAGCTGGCAGAGGAAAGAGGCGTCAAGGCTCCGGCAATTACCATCATAGGTGGTGTAGTCACCCTGCATGATGAACTGGGTGAGCTCAGGTAATTTTGTTGGGAATTATGGCCAGTACCACAATCATTTCCAATGCCAGCACTGACAGTAGCACCTGCACCAGACCTACGGTTGCCATAATGCGGCCCGTCCGCTATGAACAGGATTCCATCCAGGTATGCCGGCAGGCCGGATTTGATGTCATATCTGCTCCCATGATAGAGATACTGGATAAGAGGGATGAATATTTTGATGGATTTGTGTCCCGGATACTGGCCGGACAGTCGGATATCGTAATTTTTACCAGTGCAAACGGCATAGACCATACGCTGGATAAAGTGCCTGACCGGGATGCTTTTATCGTTGCATTGAACCGGCTTACCACTATTGCCATCGGTCCCAAGACCAGGGAAGCAGCGCTGGAGCAGGGGATTGAGATATCGTTCATGCCAGAGTCGTACAGTTCGGAAGGGTTGCTTGATGCCATCAGAAATGATGTGCAGGGGAAGGTGGTTGACATTGCCAGGAGTTCCCATGGTGCACCTGTACTGGTGGAAGGTTTGAAGGCTGCCGGTGCCGAAGTCCATGAAACTCAAGTCTATGAGATTGCCAGTCCTGCAAAGGATAGTCCACAGGAAGAACTGATACAGGCAATTATGGACCGTACGGTTGATGCAGTGGTGTTCACCAGTTCAATGATGGTCAGGAATTTCCTTGAGATGGCATCGCAGATGGGATGTGAGGATGAGGTTATTGGGATATTGAATGGTGAGGATATCGTTGTAGCTGCCATAGGGCATCCGACTTCCAAAACATTAAATATATATAAAATCCAGGTTAATATTGTTTCAAATAAATATACGTTCAAAGCATTGATAGATGAGACAAGAAAATTCTTCTTTGTGTCGGATTAACCTGGAGAAACAAAGTTATACTTTATGTACTATGAAAAGAGAATTCGGTATTCAATATGACGAAACTCATTGTAGATGATAAGGCCATTGAGTTCATAAAGGCTGAACTGGAGAAGGAACAATCACCGGCTGTGCGCTTATCTGTGACTGGCGGCGGCTGCTGCCAGCAACTTGGCATTGCTACCGTGGAAAAGGAAATTGCACGGGACATAAAACATATCGAGAAAGGGGTCACCTTTCATGTGGAAAAATACCTGGATGACAATGCATCTTCCATCGAGATAACTCTTGATGAAGAGAGGAAGGTGCTCTTGGTGAACATGAATTACAATATTGATTAAACAACGAATGGTGTAATAAAGATGATAGGCATTTCAAAACTCTACTGCGGGACTGTTGAACCATCCGATGCCCTGAGGTACGGGCGGGAATCAGGTAAACTTCCGTCTCACTTGTTGCAGTTCTCAAAGGATAAGAAACCCGTAGTGGTCTGGAATATGGGCCGTCGCTGCAACCTGCATTGTGTGCACTGCTATGCCCAGTCAAGGGATATTGAATATAAAGATGAACTGACCACTCAGCAGGGTAAGGAACTGATAGACGACCTTGCCCGGTTCGGTGCACCTGTGATATTGTTCTCAGGTGGTGAACCCACCATGCGAAAAGACCTTCCAGAACTTGCCATGTATGCAAGGGATAAGGGAATGCGTGCAGTTATCTCCACCAACGGTACATTGATCGATGAGAAGATGGCCAGGGTCTTGAAGGACATCGGACTATCGTATGTGGGTGTATCACTTGATGGCATGAGGGAG
>JAMJFV010000224.1 GCA_023544495.1 ANME-2 cluster archaeon | reverse complement strand
TGTGACACAATAACAAAGATATCAGATGACATAAAAGTAATCATGTGACACAATAACAAAGATATCAGATGACATAAAAGTAATCATGTGACACAATAGCAAGGCAATCAAATGACATTAATGTAATCAAATGACACAATAACAAGGCAATCAGATGACATTAATGTAATCAAATGACACAATAACAAAGTACTCAGACGACATAATTGCAGAGTACAGATGGCACAAAAGTAAAAGTAATCAGATAGCGCAAAAGTAGTCAGATGACACAAAACTATTAATACTAATAAAAATCACTTTACTATATTAATTCAAATGAAAGATTGATAGATGTAGTCAGTGCATCTCTCTCAAATATTACAGCGGGAATCGTATTGATCATTTTTACGGTTCTGGTATACTTAGACATGTTCAGTCTATTAAGAAATCCGCTGTTCACTGGTTCTCTGGCAATGGTATTTTTGCTCACGTCTTATGTCAGTATGGAATCTGAAAAAAACCAGCTTAGCAGAAGTGTTTTACTAAATCTTGACCTGAATGGCATTATAGCCGGACTGTCACTTCTGGCTGTTTCAATATCAGGTGCTGCAGGACATTTTGAAGTTGTACGTCACTTTCTCTTTCCGCTTATACCTGGTGTTATCCTTATGGCTTCTGCTTTTAGCAGGTCGTTCATAAAAGCCAGTAATCCAAATCTGGCTATGACACGCACAGATCCCTGCACTATACTGGGCGGCCAGATACTTATTCTCTATTCAATTTTGCTCTATATGGGCCTGGCATCATTTACCTGGAGTCCCCTGTTCCCATTGCTTGTGGCAGGGGCACTGTATACTACATTATTCATGGAAATCCTACCTCATCTGGCAAACAGTTCACAGGACATTCATAACGTAGCTGTCTGGATGGCTGAAATTGAAGAAAAAGCTTACAACCTTAGACGTGAATTCGAATACATCAAAATGAATCGTGGTGGTCTGGATATTGATGCAAGCATTGAACGCCTCAATGTTATCCAAAAAGCTGTTGCCCAACTCAAGGAATTGAGCGGCTCTATAGTGCTGGGTGATGTGAACCGGCAAGCTCTTGAAATTCAAAGGGGTATCCCCACCCAACATGTTGTTACCAAACCAGCCAAAACAGGATGGAATATGACCAACGAAGACATGCATGGTGTAGAGATCGAATCCCATGAACTCGAAAGCCTGGTCCAGCCAAGAACCACTGAAGAATTGTTCTATGAAAGTATCCAGAAAGAAATAGATGTTCATGGACTGCGCAGCATAATCAAGGAAGCTAAAGAGATGCGTGAATCCATGTATGCACAGCGAAAGACCCTGGAAGATATTTGATCATGGACCTTACCCGATTACTTGAGGATGTAAAAACGGGCAAAATTGATATTGACGAAGCTTTAAAACAGATACGTATCAGTAACATCCATACCCTGGACAGTGTCGCCTGTATCGACCCTCACCGGGCGAAACGTACCGGAATACCTGAAGCTGTTTATGCCCCCGGTAAAGCTATTGATGACCTGGTTGGTATTGCCTTATCCCATCTTGAACATGAATCCACGGTAATAATCACCAGGGTCTCGGATGAACAGCTTGAGGCTTTAGAACAAAAGCATCCTGTAGAATGGAACCGACGTGCCAGGATTGCCATACTGCGGAAGGGAGATTCACGAGTTGAATCAACCGGAGGAGTGATAGGTATCATCACAGCAGGAACGGTAGATATTCCCGTGGCAGAAGAGGCAAAGGTCACGGCCCAGGAGATGGGTGTGACCGTGCATACCATTTATGATGTGGGTGCTGCCGGAATTCACAGGCTGTTCCCTTGTCTTGCAGAAATGGTGGAGAAGGGTGTTGACGCCATTGTGGTGGCCGCTGGTCGGGAAGGTACTCTTCCCACAATAGTATCAGGTCTGGTAGATGTGCCAGTTATCGGTGTGCCGGTCTCATCAGGATACGGGGCAGGCGGTGGCGGGAAGGCTGCTCTGCATACCATGTTGCAATCGTGCTCTGTGCTGAGCGTGGTGAACATCGATGCCGGGTTCGTGGCTGGAGCCTATGCTGCACGGATTGCCAATATGCTTGCAAAAGCACGGTGTAAAGAGTGATTATTGCTTTCCTCTGGAAAGACAGATAAACCTGGAGCCTGTTGATGGCTCACGACTTTATCTGACTTTATTCGCCTTTATTTGACCTCATCGTAACCGATTTCTTCTTTGGTAAGGTAACATGCCGGGTCATCAGCCCAAACATTGTCATAGATGGCCTCTGCCCTGACACGGAAGTTGCCATTGCATATCTCCAGCCATGTACATTTTGCACATCTATCTGCATTTGCCTTTATCAGAGTCTTACGGTCCTTGAGACCGGCCATGAGCTTATCACTGGTATCCATCCATATCTCACTGAACGGTCTTTCCTTCACATTGCCAAAAGAATAATGCCTCCAGAACTGGTCAGCATGGACGGAACCGTCCCATGATACGCAGCCGATACCGATACCGGATGAATTACCCTGGTTCATCATTAGCAGTTCATAGACTTCGGCAGCGCGCTCAGGGTCTTCTTCCAGCAGCTTGAAATACACATACGGCCCATCACAGTGGTTGTCAACAGTGAGTACTTCCATAGGAAAACCTTTGTCATGCATCTCCTTTGTCTTGTCCATGATAAGGTCCACTACCCGGCGGCTCTCTTCATGGCTCAGATCTTCTTCCACCATTTTTGAACCCCGGCCTGCATAGACCAGGTGGTAGAAACAGACCCTTGGAATACCTTCCTCATACAACAGGTCGAAGATGGCAGGAATATCCTGTGCGTTCTTCTTGTTAATGGTAAATCGAAG
>JAMJFV010000223.1 GCA_023544495.1 ANME-2 cluster archaeon | reverse complement strand
GTTATATCCATGCTCATCTGTATGGTTGCGGCTTACCCCCCGGCCAGGCGCGCGCTTGACATCGACCCGGTTGAGGTGTTGAGGGATGTCTGATATGATAACACTCACGGGCGTCACCAGGTCGTATAAACTGGGAAATGGATCCATCACAATACTTGATGAAACAGACCTGAACATTGAAAGTGGGAAATTTATTTGCATCATGGGGCCATCAGGCAGCGGCAAGACCACTTTGCTCAATATCATGGGCCTGCTGGATACTCCTTCCACCGGTACTGTCAGCATTAAGGGAGATGATGTAGCAAAGATGTCAAAGAAAGCCTTGATCAACCTGAAACGTCGTACCATCGGACACGTATTCCAGCAATTCCATCTGATACCCACCCTTACAGCGGCCGAGAATGTGGCACTGCCAATGATGTTTGCCAATGATAACATGGACGGGCGTGTCGAGGAAGTACTTGAACTGGTTGGGCTGTCCCACCGGCTGAAGCATAAACCTGGTGAACTTTCGGGAGGTGAGCAGCAACGAGTGGCTATTGCCAGGGCACTGGTAATGAAACCTGATATTATCCTGGCCGATGAACCCACAGGTGCTCTTGACCAGAAGACTGGGGCCAACATACTCTCCCTGCTCGAATCAGTCTCTGATAAGGTTACGCTGGTCATGGTGACCCATAGCAGGGCTCTTACTGCGGGTTCTGATAGGATCATCAATATCGAAGACGGCAAGATCACAGGAGAAATATGAACATGAAACCAAAACACATTATGATAACAATATTGCTGGCGGGATTGATACTGGTCACTGCCGGATGTACCGGGGGGTCTAACTCACAGTCGGGCCCGATCAAAGCTAAATGGATAACGGCAACGGTATCAGGGGACCAGGTAAGTATTCCCCAGAAGGATGTTGATACATATACTAATGTCCATTTCAATGTGCCGACCAGCAATTATGGTCCTCTTGCATTCATGGCCTACAACCTCGATGGCAGAACATATGTCAGGGCAAATGTATGTCCACCATGCAACAGCATAGGATTCAGCCTGGATAACGGCGTCCTTGTGTGCGATTCATGCGGTACTACCTTTGAAGCTGCGACAGGAAATGGTATCAGCGGCGGATGTGTAGATTATCCAAAGGAACAGGTGGCATATACTGTCCAGAACGGGCAGATAGTAATGAACATCAATGATGCCATAACTGCTTATGGCGCTACGGTACAGGTAGGTTGATCCCTGCCTGTTTTTTTCCAATAATTTATTTTTTATAGTACATAAAGTATAACTTTTTGTACTCAAGTTAATACGACCGCAGGGAGGATTTTCCTGTATGGACGATAGACCAGAAGAACCTGAATCCCGGCAGTATAGTGAACAGATGAAAGGGAAGACAGGTCACAAACACCATCATGGTACATGGAATGACATTTACGAAGGAGCAAAACCGGAAGACCTCCCCTGGTTTTCCCCTGAGCCTGATACTGATATCATGCAATTGATCGACAAGCTTGTACCGGGTATGGCCCTGGATATTGGCTGCGGTCCCGGGGTCCACGCAATCGAACTGGCAAAACGGGGATGGGATGTCACTGCACTGGATATTTCACCAGGAGCTATCAAAATGGCAGAAGAATGTGCCTTAAAAGCCGGGGTGGAGGTCGAATTCAGGATCATTAACGTGTTAGCCTTTGAACCGGATGGCAGCTTTGACCTGGTGCTTGACAGGGGTTTTCTCCATTCACTTGAACCAACCGAATACCCAAGATGGACGGACATGGTGGCAGCTGCCCTGAAGCCGGGTGGTATTGTGGTGGCTAAGGAATTCACCATTGATCCGGTGAACCGGTTCGGCCCTACCGGGTTGAGCGAATCCGAGATGCGGGATGTCCTTGACAGGCGATTCACCATAGAGAGGCTTGAGCAGACAGAGTTCTCTGTCAGGGGGCAGGTGCATGATGGGCTCATCTTATTGGGGATACGTGTTTAGGTGGGCAAAGATTGTACGTGGGTCAGGCAAGGATCATTCCCTGTTACCAATCCGGTACCCAATTCGGTCATGATGGATTATCAATATCTATAAGGTATGCCATTCTAATTATCCCATGGGAGTTTATGCTTGATATTCAGGGAATTACCCTCATACGGGATGACAAAGAGATACTGCATGATATCAGCCTGTCTGTAGGGGACGGGAACATACACTGCATCGTGGGACCGAACGGATCAGGAAAAAGCTCCCTTGCGTACACGATCATGGGGTGCAGCGGTTATTTGCCATCGAGCGGTACCATTGATTTCAATGGACAGGATGTGACCCACCTGAGCCTGAGCCAGAGGGCGAAAGCAGGTATTACGCTGGCATGGCAGGAACCGGCACGATTTGAAGGACTGAGCGTGAAGGATTATCTCTCGATATGTCACAAAGGCGAGGTCGATGATACAGGGATTGCGCGGGTCCTGGCGCTGGTGAACCTGAGCCCAAAGCGGTACCTGGAACGGGAAGTCGGAGAAACGCTCAGTGGCGGTGAGCGCAAGCGTGTGGAACTGGCTTCGGTCGTGATGATGCGCCCGAAACTTGCCATACTCGATGAACCGGACAGCGGGATAGACGTGATATCCATACAGGACATTGTCACTTTGATACAGGTACTGAAGGAGGAGGGCGCTTCGGTACTGGTGATCACCCACAGGTCTGAAATAGTCAATATCGGGGATTCTGCCTCGTTGATATGTGACGGCAGGATAATATTGTCAGGGAGCCCATCCCGGGTGTCAGAACATTACCTGGAGCGGTGCAGGCCCTGTGAAGTTGAAACAGTACACCGGATATGACAGACGAATACAGGACCCTGGTTGAAGCGTATGCACGGTATGGCGGTGAAGTGGATGCACTGAGCTTGCCG
>JAMJFV010000222.1 GCA_023544495.1 ANME-2 cluster archaeon | reverse complement strand
TGCCTCTAAGACCGGGAAATGATTGTAGTTTTGAAATTGTGATAAGTAATTATGGCAGTCCCACCCATGTTCATCTTTCAGCTGACAAGCGTGTCAGGAAATATGTCAAGTTCTTGCATGAGAATCCCTACGTGTCCAACCAGGAATATTTGCCGGTAGTGGTAAATCTTCCTGCAGAGCATGAATGGGTGGAAGGGGAGATCAAAGTGGCAACCGGTTATGGTGCACAATCTGATACATTTAAGATATTCATCGGGATCAGAAAGGCTGAGGTCAGAACCAGACACACTGTTGATGTTGACGAAAGACTGGGCACTCCCGGTTATTTAAAAGGGACCTATGCATTACCATCTGATATGAGTTATGAAGCCGGCAACAGTGCTAAAAATGCAGACGTATCGGGCAGGCATCCTCATCAGTTTGACAAGTTTATCATGCCCTTGCTGCTTGTCCTGATTGTGATGATGGTTTTGTTGGCCACATTTACGTTCAATATGATCGATAAATTGACAGGTGCTGTGGCAGCATCCATCATATTGATGGTTGTCCTGATGTTCGCGGTCATACATTTGCTCACAAAAAAAGAATAAAGTAATGAAGGGATTTTTATGAAATATGTCATTGTGACCGGCGGTGTGATGAGCGGACTTGGTAAGGGTATTACCGCCGCTTCCATGGGAAGGATTTTAAAAAACAAAGGTTATGATGTGACGGCCATCAAGATTGACCCATACATCAATATCGACGCTGGGACAATGAGTCCTTTCCAGCACGGCGAAGTTTTTGTGTTAAAGGATGGCGGGGAGGCTGACCTGGACCTGGGAAACTATGAGCGGTTCCTTGATATTGAACTGACCAGGGAACATAACATCACAACAGGGAAAGTGTACCAGGCGGTCATCAACAAGGAGCGCAGGGGCGATTACCTGGGCAAGACCGTCCAGATAATTCCCCATGTCACGAACGAGATAAAGGAGAGGTTAAGGAACGTTGCCAGGAACAGCGGTGCCGAGATATGTCTGGTGGAAGTGGGAGGTACGGTAGGCGATATCGAGAGCATGCCCTTTTTGGAAGCGGTCAGGCAATTGCATAACGAAGAGGACACAGAGGACGTAGTATTCATCCACGTGACCCTTGTACCCATGGACCCGCAGGGGGAACAAAAAACAAAACCCACACAGCATTCGGTCAAGGAACTGCGCCAGTTAGGGCTTCATCCTGACATGATAGTTACAAGATGTAAGAAACCTGTACTACCCGGTACCAAGGAAAAGATCGCCCTGTTCTGCGACGTACCGGCAAAAGCGGTGATCAGCGCCCATGACGCCGAAGATATTTACATGGTGCCACAGCGGCTGGAAAATGAGGGAGCTGCGGATTACCTGCTGTCCAAATTGGGTTTGAAATCCAGGGATGACATTAAAGAGTGGGACAGGATGGTGGAAAAGATGCGATCGTCCAGCGGTTCTGTGGATGTTGCAGTTGTGGGTAAATATACTGACCTGGAAGATTCGTACCTGAGCATCAGGGAAAGCCTGAAACATGCGGGCATAGAGGTGGGATGTACAGTAAATACCCACTGGCTCGATGCAGAGGATTTCGAAAAAGAACCGGGATCGACTGACAAGCTCTTAAAGTACGATGGAATACTTGTGCCCGGCGGGTTCGGTGTAAGGGGAACCGAGGGCAAGATCTCTGCCATCAGATATGCCAGGGAGAACAATAAACCATATCTGGGATTATGCCTGGGAATGCAGACTGCGGTTATCGAGTTTGCGAGGAACGTGTTGGGGTATGATGATGCAAACAGCTCAGAACTGGCCTCTACCGGACATCCTGTGATAGACCTTTTGCCTGAGCAGGAGGGTGTAGTGGATATGGGAGCTACAATGAGGCTCGGGGATTCTTTTGCAGAACTGACACCGGGAAGCCTTGCCAGTAAATTGTATGGCAGTGATGTGATAATTGAGCGCCACCGCCACAGGTATGAAGTCAACCCAAAGTATATTGATGAAATGGAAGGTGCGGGATTGAAATTCACTGGCAGGAACAAGAACCGGATGGAGATTGCCGAGATTCCCGGCCACAGGTTCTTCTTTGCCAGCCAGTTCCATCCCGAGTTCAAGAGCAGGCCAAACAGGCCATCACCACCTTTTCTGGGCTTTGTCAGGGCCATGTTCGAGAAAAACAAACCAGAATGACCAACTAACAAACTAACACTAACAAACTAACACTAACAAACTAACACAACAAACTAACACAACAAACTAACACAACAAACTAACACTAACAAACTAACACTAACAAACTAACTAAGTACCAGTAAATATTTATAATGCGGCTTTGGTGAACAATGAAGGCGAAAGTAAACAGTTCTGTCCTGGAGGGAAAGGTACTTGCGCCCCCTTCCAAAAGTTATACCCACAGGGCCGTGGTCATGGCATCCCTGGGAGAAATGACGATCATACAACGTCCCCTGCTGTCTGCCGATACTGTTGCCACCATTCAGGCTTGCAGGGCACTGGGTGCTGTGATATGTGAGGAGAATGACAGTCTTATCGTGGAGGGTGTGAACGGAAAACCTATCACGCCCGATAATGTTATCGATGTGGCGAACAGCGGGACCACGTTGCGGCTTATGATGGCGGTAAGTGCCCTGTGTGATGGTACAACGGTGCTGACCGGGGATGATTCTATCCGCACCCGGCCCAACACGCCGCTTATTGGCGTCCTGAACCAGCTTGGAGCCAGCGTTATATCCACCAGGGGTAACGGGATCGCACCCATTGTGGTAACAGGCCCTATGAAAGGCGGTGAGGCTGTGATGGATGGCAGTATCAGCAGCCAGTTCTTCTCAGCATTGCTCACGGCCTGCCCGCTATGCCAGACCAGGACCGTGATCAAGGTGGAC
>JAMJFV010000221.1 GCA_023544495.1 ANME-2 cluster archaeon | reverse complement strand
GGTCCTTCGTGAAGTTTTGTGGTGATGTAATCTTTGTATTCGTCAAGCTTGCTCGCTTTTTTAGCTCGTTTTTCAGGCTCGGGCACAGATGTGATGTTCAAATATTTACGTACTGCCTTTTGAAGCTTGTGCAATGCGTTGGGAACCTTGCTGAATTTGAACCATTTCTTTACGCCACTGACAAATCGGGCAGTTTTTACTGAGGTAATGGCAGCTTCTCCACCGGGACCATCATAAGGACAAATGAAAGCAGCAACATCTCCTGCACATAACGTTGTATCAAAAGCACCACTAGCTGTTAATCTACCTTCAGCGAAATCTCCCAAACAGAAAAATTTTACTCCATCAAATCCTAGATCGTATGCTAGTTCAAGGCTGGATTGCATGCTAAGATCAATATCTTCAACAGTTACTGGTGCCTCCACTTCATAGTGAAGCATACTTGTGCCAGTGTTGAGGAACAGATATTGATTCTGATCTTGATATCCATTGGAATAGAAATATTCATAACCATCCCAGACACCATTTCCATTAGAATCTGGTGAAGCAGGATTTGTATCGAGGATGTGTACTTCTTCACCATCCCAAAGACCATCGTTATCTGAATCTCTATCAAATAAGGGACTTGTTCCAAAAGCCCTTTCTTCATCATCATTGAGTTCGTCACCATCACTGTCAGTTTTGGTAGGATCAGAGACGTGTATATAATAATCTTCTTTTCTTATTCCCATTTCTAAGCCATCAGGTAAATTATCATTATCAGAATCTGGATTATTTGGATCAGTTTGTATGGTATTACCCAATACAGTCCTCATTCCATTACTTTCATCATAATCACTCAGGCCGTCGCCATCAGAGTCAAGTAATTGCGGACCTATTCTCAAAACTCGATTTGCTTTATTGTTGGATACACTTTTTTCAGCTATGTTATTATACGGGTCTACAACAACATAAATGTCAATGGGTGAAGACGTAATAGTATATCCATAGAGAATAGCTGATTTTGCATTTCCTTGTTCTATTCCTCCTGATATAATTGAAGCACCGATGTATCTACCATTTACATCTGGGTCACCTTCTTAAGTCATTTTCAGGTATATCGCCTAGAGATGATTCATTGTAGGGAATCGTTATTGTAGCTGATTCAAACCAAGTCGGTGTGCTAAATTCAAATACTTCATCGACTTGCCCCGGTATCTCGGAAAATACTAAGACTGGAAACATTGGAAACATTGGAAACTTGAAGTGTATTAAAAATCATTGCTTTTCCAGTTATATTAATACTGATCGATCCTCGAAAGATTTCCCGAGTAATGATCTCATCTCTATCAGGAATAGTATCTTGATCAGAATCTGCCATGAGAGGACTACTTCCTGTTTTGACCTCCATACCATCTGGAAGCATGTCATTATCAGAATCAGAGTTCAAAGGATCTGTTCCTAAAGCGATCTCTTCTCCATCGAATAGATTATCATTATCTGTATCTTGATCAGTAGGATCAGTCCCTAAATCTTGTTCAACAAGATTGGAAATTCCATCTTCATCAGAATCTTCGTCCCCATCTTTTATGCCATTACCATCTGAATCAGCTATTCTCGGATTTGTTCCTGAGAAATAAGCCTCAACAAAATCTACAAGTCCGTCCCCATCAGTATCATCTGAAAATGAATCCGTTCCAAGTTGCATTTCAGTGTAGCTTGGTAATAAATCTCCATCATAATCTTCTTTATCATCAGGAATACCGTTGTTACTTTCATTCTTGGATGTCTTAGAACAATCTGAATCCATATCCAATGGGTCAGTACAATAAGCCTGATAATATTCCAATCGGCTGTATTTCCAGATGCATCTATGGCGGTTATTTCAAAGGTATTATTACCTTCATGAACATTTTGAGAATACACAGTTGAACCGTTTATCAAGGTAATAACTTCATCGTTAACTATAACGGTCGCATCTGAATCAGTTAAAATGAATAATGAATATTCAGGTTTATTAAGAGTGGGATTTTCAGTTAACTCATTAACTATCAAGAGAGGTGGTGTATTGTCCACTTCAACCAATATCTCATCCTCGCCATAATTTCCCACAATATCATTAACTTTCACAGTGATTCTGTACCAGCCTTCTGTATATTCAGTAGTGTTCCAGATATAACTGCCAGTGTCGGAAACAACCGTACCGTTTATGGCCAGGGTGATATTCTCGAGATAGCTGTCATAGACCCCGGATGTGATACCGACAATATCACGGATGGCACTGCCGTCTACCAGTGAGGTAATGACAACAGTGGGCGGCGTGTTATCAACAATAACAGATACTGAATCTACAGCATCGTTTCTGGCCGTATCGGTAACATACACGCTGATGATGTGATCACCGTCAGGGTATAGAGAAGTATCCCACTCAACAGGAACTGTTTCTGATATGAGGATGCCGTCCACTGTTAC
Source organism: ANME-2 cluster archaeon (assembly GCA_023544495.1). GTDB lineage: Archaea > Halobacteriota > Methanosarcinia > Methanosarcinales > Methanocomedenaceae > Methanocomedens_B. Next base: position 471 of record JAMJFV010000221.1, on the reverse strand, counting down.
ATATACTGATGCAGTGTTCGCTTCCAGTATGTCAGCATTGATGGCAACAGTCTCCTTAACGAACACGCCATCAAGCGGAGATGTCACATTGACCACCGGGAGGGTATTGTCCACAAGGACGGAAATGTTGTCAAAACCGGTATTGTTGGCAAGGTCCACAGCTTCGGCAGAGATGGTATAGGTACCGTCCGGATAATCAGAGGTATTGAACCTGACATTATGGGTTTCATAGGCTACAAAACATCTTTTTCTTGAAAAACCACAATTAACACCATTTAAACACACCAAAAACTATATCTTGTTTATAGTCTATATATAGACTACATGGCTAAGTCGAGAATCAAACGTGGAAATCAAGTTTATGTCTATGAACGCGAGAACTATAGAGACGAAAATGGCAAAGTGAAACACAGAAATACTCGTTATTTAGGAATTGAAGTAATTGAAAATGGCGAACTAAAAATAATTCCT
>JAMJFV010000220.1 GCA_023544495.1 ANME-2 cluster archaeon | reverse complement strand
TGAAATGAAGGTGTTTGACGCTGAAAATGAAGAGCATGCTGCAAGAATCGCGAAATCGGTCATCGGAAAAGCTTTGAAGAATATCCCTCTTAATGTGGTAGAGGTCGTAGAACTTGATTATTTAGAAGAGTAGTGTTGGTTGTGGGGTATTATACGTGGATAAAACAATTTCGATAGTAGGTCATACTGCACTGGACCACCTGTTCGATGTCACAAATTTCGCGCAGGCTAATTCGTCTGCCCCAATAAATGATTATAATATCTATTATGGGGGAGGTGCTGCTAATATCGCAGCCGGTATAGCTCGTCTTGGAGGAAGCAGCCAGCTGATTTCCCCGGCAGGAGGCGACTTCAAAGGTTCTGAGTACTGCCGCCACCTGGAAAGCCTGGGTGTGGATACCAGTCTTATGTTCAGCTTGGAGCATGAGAAGACAGCATCAGCATTCATATATACTGATATGGACCATAACCAGATAACGTATTTCTACTGGGGCGCGTCAAAGCATTTCCCTGAGCTGGAACCTCCCCACCTTGATTTTGTCCACCTGGCCACGGCCGACCCCGTGTTTAATAGCCGGGCAGCAAAGCATGCGGATTTTGTTTCATTTGACCCCGGACAGGACCTGGTGGTATATTCAAAGGAATGCCTGGAGACCATACTGTCACATACTGATATTCTGTTCACGAACCGTCATGAGATAGGACGGCTCAGCCAGATGACGGGTTGCAGCCGGGAGGAACTGGAAGAGGAAATTGGATTGGTGGTGGTCACAATGGATAAGGACGGCAGTGAAATATACCGGGACGGTGAGCGAATATTCATTCCCGCCATTCAGGTTGAAACGTTAGATCCCACGGGTGCCGGCGATGCTCACCGTGCAGGTTTTCTGCTTGCCTATACCAGGGGGTATCCCCTTGAAGTATGCGGCGCGGTAGGGTCTACTACTGCATCTTTTGTGGTTGAGAGAGTAGGATGCCAGACAAATCTTCCCACATGGGAACAGGTTCGGCAAAGGTTTAATAAATATTACACAGATTTAGAATTATGAATCAAAAGGGGGGGTCAGGGGTATTAGCTGGCATATTTCTGCTGGTTTGCATAATAACGGCAGTAACGGTTCTTGTGTTCTATTCCGGGGAACCGGATACGATTGATGGATTATCCCTCGAGGTGGATAGCCAGCAGGCTGTGGGAATTGTGGCCCGTGACCCTGCCGTCCAACAATATTTATCTGAAAATTTCAAAATACCTGAATGGCGGGTAGTGAAAACTACACTGGTATATGACTCATTGCATGATATGAACGGTAGTATAATACAGGAAGGTAAGCCTTACTGGAAGGTCGAGATGATGGAGCGGACCTGTTCCTGCAGTACCGTGAATGACCTGTTTGTGGTTGAAGGACATGTCTCCACCCGAACTGGTGAATTAATGAACCTGACAACCTCTCAGGTAATAGAGAGCCAGTATGACAAACAAACCTGTGCATCCACGATATGCCATTAGCAGCCTGGCTATTAGTATAGTTTTATTGTTCCTGATTTTATCCATAGCCCCCTCAGCCGGGCAGTCCGCTGCAATACAGATAGAATATTTCTATGAGGACGGCTGTTCCAAATGTGCCCGGACGTCCCCGGTTCTGGATGATGTCGCCGGTCGGTACACCAATATAACAGTATACGAATATGAGATTTTAACAGAATACGATGGTGTCGCAGGTTATGACCGAATGAAGGTATACGGAGTGTATACTGTACCAGCCATTGTTATCAACCGCCGGACGCTCATCACATACTCTGATTACGATGGCAATGCGAGCCTGCTGGAAGCATTGCTGGTGGATGGTATTGAGAATGCTCCTCCCCTGGTAGATAACGTTTCATCACAGCCTGGTGACGGATATGAATCGCTGCCGGAACTGTCCTTAACAGTGGTGCTAATTGCGGGCCTGCTTGCGGGCTTCAATCCGTGCCTGCTTGCAGTGATGGCGTTCATGGCATCCATCACGTTATCTTCGAAGGGAAAACGCCGTGACCTGGTGACGATAGTCGTTGGATTTTGCGCAGGTATCTTTGCGGTTTATATGGTTGTAGGTATGGGGTTGCTTAACATAGTGAAACAGCATCCTGAAGTGCAGGAAAGTATCACGCTGTTCTTGCTGATACTTATTGGGCTATTGGGGGTCTGGCATTTGTATGATGCATATTACATGAAGGTACATAACAGGTCTTCATTGAAGACGCCTCGCTCGTTCTCGAAATTAGCCAGGGGGGTTGGCGGTAAGAATACGCTGGTAATATCCATTCTCGCAGGCGGGCTGTTCTCAATGATAAAAGCGCCCTGTGTTGGGGCTGTATATTTTGCCATACTGGATATGTTGATAGGCAGGGGGGAGATCGCCGGGGGCGCGGTGTACCTGGCAGTGTTTAACCTGGGTGTGGTATTGCCGGTGCTGGTACTGGGTATTTTACTGGCGTTCGGGCTCAGTCCCGAGCGTGTAGATGAGTTGAGGGAGAGAAGGCGTATCGAAATACGGCTGGTGACCGGAGCAGTGTTGTTGCTGATTGTGCTGCTGATATATTTCAACATTATTTGAGGCTCAGGTCAGATTAAATTATATTTATTTTGCCAATATATTTATACTTAAAATACCATTATGATGTAATCGTGTTGTATAGGTCCTTGCGTGAGTAATTGACAGAGTCTATCGATGATCGACAAGACAACCCCAACACGGAATATCGCGATATTGCCTGGCACAGAGGGTTACTGGAGTAGACAACGGAATCGACCAGTGGGTGAAGCTCCGGAGTTAGTGCGTCAGGCAACAGCACACTTCCTCTTATAGCGAGCTGTGAGATTTTCATATTGCATTTACGTGTTCATTTGATATTGGGGTCCAGGTTATTATAATACTTTGACATCCTCTGCTTCTTCCACTAC
>JAMJFV010000021.1 GCA_023544495.1 ANME-2 cluster archaeon | reverse complement strand
CTGACGGGACTTCAAATTTAACGTACATTGCTTGTGCCATGATTAAAAATCTCCTTCTGGACAATGAATGATCTACTCATGTCCGTCATTATTCATCGGTTTGATTCGACCCTTGTACTACACGATAGGTAATATAATTATCGCCATCCCCGCTGTTTTATATTGTCGATAACTTTATGGATACTATCCTGGCTATCATAAATGGTTGCAATCAGCAACAGGACCCCAACAATGATCAAAGCCCAGAACATTGCTTTCCAGCCATCCAGTTCAGGTTCAACCGGTACTTTCTCGTTCAGTACGACACTGATATTTTTAACTGGTGCTGGTACGGGTGTCTGTACGACGGTTTGGGCGGGACCAGGCTCTCCTGAAATGGCAAATGGTGAAAAATCAGGAGTTGCACTTTCATAATAGATATATTGTCCATTTGTGTAACGTTCGGTCGTAGGCAGTGGTTCCCATGAATCATTGTGATATCGGTACAGTACAATACTGCCATTCTGTACGGAGTGGAAGGTTATCCATTCCTTTGGAACTACAAATATGATCGTGGCATTTACAATGGAGCGATCACTTGCCCAGCCGTAATTACCGACCCAGATATTGATATTCTTGTATACCAGACCTGGAGCTGGCATTTCTACCAGTGTTGAAGTATGCCGCAATACCTCTATCTTTGATACGACCATGCCAGCACTGAGCTTTGCACTGAAGTTGATATAAATAATGGGATTAAGTGTTTTTTCAAAACCATAACTCACCGGACGATTTTTTAATATGGTATTTCGCTGGGTCTGCGTTTCTGCTATATTGTTAAAATCTTCACCCGATGTTCCGACACTCCCCCAGCCTCCCCCGCTTGAAGGGACGTTAAGGGTATATCGTATTACTGTCAGGACGGTTGAGTTCACATTGCCAGCTGTATCGGTGGCGTTGATGGTGAATTTGTTATGTCCGAGAACAAGGGAATATGTCTGTGTAAATGTACCGTTATTACTGGCAACCAGAACACCGTTAATAGTAATATCTGCATCCACATCACTGGTCCCCTGTATGGTTACTGAAGTAGAGGTTGTCGAATGATCCGGGGAAGGACTGGTAATGGTCAGGTCAGGATCGTTGTTGTCCACAATGATGTGGTAATTTGAGATGGCGATATGGTTCAAAGAATCGTTTGCCCATATTGTCAGGTCGAACGAGCTTTCGTTCCAGCCTGTGGTGTTGATCTGATACGGTGCCGGGAATGTCTGGTGGGTGATGTTGGTATAATTCACCTGTATGCTGTTCAGGCTATACGTGACATTTGCAAGGAAAGTGTCTGATATCGTGAAATGTATGATGGTGCCTGAGCGGATGTATGAGATGTTGGCCGGTGAGGTAAGGTTTATGCGGGGGGATAAGGAATCGATGCTGATGGTCGTCGATGCGTTTGAACTGTTCAGGTTTCCAGCTCTGTCAATAAGATAGCCTGTAAGGTTCGAACTATTCACCTCGATCCCTTGCGGGATAGGAAAATTTGTTGAATAATAGTTGGAAGTTATACGAGACAATGGTTGGTTGATCTCCGTACCAATTATCCTGAAATACGATATGTTCCCTCCAGCTCCCGTCAGGTTCACCCATAATGTATAGCCCTGGTCAATGATCCCGGTGGCATTATGTTCAATAGATGTAATGGTTGGAAGAGTATCGTCTATCTCAAATTGGTAGCTTAAAATACGTTCATGACCAAGTGAATCATTAGCCCATATTGTTATGCGGTATACACTTTCATTCCAGCCACTGGTATTTATCTCATACGGTGGAAGGAATGTCTTATTTGTGGTGTTGGAATAGTTTGCCTGGGTACTGTTGATACTAATGGTGACATTTGTCAGCAAAAGGTCAGAGATGTTGAATTGGATGATCGTTCCATTCTGGATATAATTGCCTGCGGGAAAGGTTAAATTGATCCAGGGAGGATTGGTGTCTACCGTAAAACTGATATTGGTGTTGTTATTCCAGTTATCCAAGCTGTCCTTGGCTCTTATCGTAATAACATAGGTTCCGTCAGAGAGAGTGGAAATATTGATAATTCCGGTCACATTTTCATATCTTGAATCAAATGCCCCGTCAGAAGCACTTAAAACCGTTGAATTATTTGAATCATCATCAATATAAAAATCGACGTACGAAATGTTGTTGAACAAATCAGAAATTGTAGCATTAAGAACAGCGTTTACATCAGTGGGGTTTGGGGTTATGGAAACGCCAGATACATCGGGAGGCTGAATTGATATGGCTCTATATACATCGATCCGCCCCGACCCTGATTCATTATCCTTTCCGGCAGTTCCCAGGTCAATAGCTGTATCTTCAAGAAGCCGCCTTATTTCCAGAGGGGTAAGGTCCGGGTCTGCCTGAAGGACCAACGCTGCTGCACCTGATACATGGGAGGTGGCCATTGAGGTACCGCTCATTGAAGTGTATGATACACCAGTTATTGATGTGGATACAATACCCACCCCTGGTGCAACCACATCAGGTTTTGTATACGTTCCATTTATCCCTGTTACTGGTCCCCTGCTACTATTACTGAAAATAATGTCACTGGTATCTGATGCACCTACCGTTATAGCATTTTCCTCGTCACCGGGACAGGTAATAGTAGAACTGGATGGTCCACTGTTACCTGCTGCGATTACAGGGATCACACCCGATGCTACGATGTTATCTACCATATCAGTCATGTAATCCTGGTGAGTTGTTGCACCAAATGACATAGAAATTATATCAGCACCATTTTCAATCGACCATTCAGACGCTTGAATAACTTTCAACAAATCACCGATACCATTGTTGTCCAGTACTTTAGCAACAAGGAGGTTCACACCCGGCGCTACTCCTGTATTTGTTCCGTTTGCACCGTTACCTGCAATAATCCCTGCTACATGTGTACCGTGCCCGTTATCATCCAATGGGTCACTATCAATATTGACGAAATCATATCCTAATAAGTAGCTGTCAGCAAGGTCAGGATGAGTATAATCCATTCCACTGTCAATTATCGAAACATTGATCCCTGTGCCGTTAATCTCCAGGTCCCAAACCTGCGGTGCATTGATCATTGTCACACCCCAGGCTGTTGAGGCTGCAAGAGCACTAACAATGCCACCATCCATAGGCTCCTCAAGTGCATGAACCTGAAAATTGGGAATAATTTCAGCAACATCATCCCTTTGTGCAAGTTCTTCAATCATATCAGGTGTCGCCTCCAGTCCAATTGCATTCAGGATCCATAATGGCTGGACATTATGTATCTTATCAGGCTTCTTCTCTTCCAGAACATGATCGATCTCGCGCTGACTGTGTTGCGACTGCTCTTTTAAATTTCTGATCGTTTCCCTGCGATTTTGTTCCCTATACGTATTGTCATTCCTGTCCTTACTATCCTTACTGACCATAATACCAATATTTTCACTGTTCTTTACACCAGACGGCTGGTACTGCTCTTTCATTAATATGATAACATATAGAGAATCCTGACTTGTATTCGACAGTGATAAGGCCATCTGCTCCGACAATTCCGGATGTATCTTATTCTCATCAGACTGAGCGCCTGCTATCAGGACCGATTGAACAAGTATTACAACTGTTACAATAAACATTATGCTTTTCAAGAGAAGACAGCGCCCCATACTGGATTTCAAACTGTTTTTTTATCTACTGTTCAATACTAATATTGGATCTATGTTATAATTTTCTGCTGAGATCCAATGAACATTAGGCAAACATTTGTTGGTCATAAGAGTTTATTCCATACCCTTCCGGCAACCTCAATAATAACACGGCTATTTGCTTACCTAATCTCTTCATCATTAACCTGTGAAAACTGTCCGGTTAACACCACTTTGACAATATTGCCGTCCTGTGTGAGATCATACTGAGAAAATCCTCTGTCAAGTCCAGTATTTGCCAGGGTCTGGATATGTGAACGAGTATCTCCGGCAGGATTGTAATAAACGGTAGTCCTGGTAAAAGTGCCATCATCATTCCGGTGTATCCCAATATAGTACAGATCTGCAAATCCGACCTGTGAATTCACTGCCTGGTACTCGGAATACTCAAAAGAATTATTCAGCACAGGAGAGAATAGATCATAGCCAGTTGATGGTGTGACCCAGCTTTCAATTATGGTAAGTATTTCTTCGGCAGTATCACGGGATGTAGTGAAAATTGTGGGCACGCCCATGACATTTGCCCCCTTTACATCAGTTCTCAACAAGATCAGATATTGAGTGTCAACGGAAGGAAGCCCTATATATTCAAATGAAACGGTTTTCGGACTCATGTTGCTCAGTAATACTATCTCATCATCTGGTAACTGGGCATAATACATCTGCAAGGTCTTGCTTTGGTAAAGGGTGTCAACTTCGCTGCCTGGTAATTGTTTCACCGTGGTAATGTTGTATGACAATTGTTCATGCCATGGCTGGAATGCAGTGGAATTAATATAATCCACATCAACGAACAGGGCCGATGTGGTATTCGGTGGTGTCATTTGCAGACCATCGGTTATGGAATAGAAATTATGGAATACCTGTTTTCCACCGACATTAAAATTATCTTCAGTGGCAGTACTAACAGGTTGAGTATCACCATTCTCTGAGCTGTCATTTCCAACGAAATAAATCACTGAAGAGAGCACCATGGATATTATCATAAAAGCCGCTATAATCTGGGTACCGGTTTTTGGATTCATGTAGGACCTATCCTTTTGTTGAAGTGCATTAATTCAAAAGCATATATTATAATTGTTTTGTTGTCACAAAGTATAAATATAATGTACTCATCCATACATCAATGTACATGAATATACATTTTTTTGGTGATTGAACCATGCAAGAATTTATCCAGAAAATAACATCAGGACATGACCTGTCATCAGAGGAAGCCGAATCCGCCATTGGCAGTATCTTTGCAGATGCCACCGATGCCCAGATAGGTGCATTCCTGATAGCACTCAAGATGAAGGGCGAATCGGCCAATGAGATAGCCGGCCTGGCCAGGGGAATGAAAAAAGCGGCCAATATCATTCATCCGAAGGTCAGCGGCACGCTGGTAGATACGTGCGGTACAGGCGGGGATTCATCCCATACCATCAATGTGAGCACGGCATCTGCTATCGTAACATCTGCAGCCGGAGTACCTGTGGCCAAGCACGGCAACTATTCCATTACTTCAAGATCGGGTAGTGCAGACGTACTTAAAGAACTGGGTGTGAGCATCGACCTGCCTCCTGATAAGGTGGAACAGGTCATTGAACAGGCAGGGATAGGCTTCATGCTCGCCCCCGTCTTTCACCCATCCATGAAACGGGTGGGTGGACCCAGGAAAGAACTGGGTGTTCGCACCGTGTTCAACATCCTGGGACCGCTGACAAACCCTGCAAATGCCAGAGCCCAGGTGATTGGGGTGTTTGACGAGTCCCTTTGTATTACCATGGCAGATGTACTCAACCTGCTGGGCACAAAACGAGCTTTTGTGGTCCACGGCAGCGGCCTGGACGAAATATCCAACCTTGGACAGACAACAGTAGCAGAACTGAATGACGGGAATGTCGAAACCTATTCACTCACTCCCGAAGAACTGGGAATACCAAGGGCGATCATACATGATATCAAAGGCGGGACGCCCCAGGAGAATGCTGCTGATATTGTGAAAATAGTGAAAGGTAAAAAAGGGCCAAAACGTGACATTGTAGTCATGAACTCTGCCGCTGCCCTGGTAGTCGGTGAAAAAGCATCTGATCTCAAAGACGGTATTGAACTGGCACAGCAGACCATAGATAATGGCAGTGCCCTTGAAAAGCTCAGGAACTTTGTGAACATTGCTGGTGTGCCGGACCAGTTGAACAACTATCTGTGAAAACGTATGCAAAAACCAGCAGGCTGCCAGATGTTAATAAAAAACAGTATCCCGGTTCCCAGAATTAAGATATGTGGTATGAGTGACCGGATCTCAGTCCGGATGGCAGTACACCACGGTGCAGATGCCGTGGGATTCATTACCGAGGTCCCGGTCGATACGCCCCGCAACATTGCCCGGAAAACTGCCAGGGACCTGGTCGCCTGTACACCTCCCTTTGTCACATCAGTAATGGTTTGCATGCCTGATGACCCGGCACAAGCAGTGGAATTAATAGATTGCGTACGGCCTGATGCTGTCCAGATCCACAATTACCTGACAGTTGAGGAATTGAATACGATCAAGAAAGCCACACGCGTAAAACTTATCAAGACCGTACCTGTCGACCCGGATACTGACATTGGAAATACCATTGCGTATATATCCCGGCTGCAACACACGGTCGATGCCATTCTCCTGGATACGAACATTGGTGGCAGAACAGGGGGGACGGGGGCAGTTCATGACTGGACCATAAGCCAGGCCATTACCGCCAGTTCACCGCTGCCCGTCATACTGGCAGGTGGCCTGAAACCCGAAAATGTGGCCGAAGCTGTACGGACCGTAAGACCTTATGCTGTGGATACGGCATCAGGAGTTGAGACCGGCGGCAGTAAAGACGAGAACAAAGTAAAGACATTCATCCGGCAGGTAAAGGGGCATTATCATGAATGATATACAGCTTGACCTGACCCCAACAGCGTTTAGCGACCTGGCAGCAGGGAACAGACCTGTCATCATCCAGATGAGCACTAAGACTGCCGCGCAGTGCACTCCCTTTGAACTGTATCATGCGTTAAGAGAGCACATCAGTGAAGCCTGCAAGTATTCCTATCTGCTGGAATCGGTTGAGAAGGAACAGCGTCACGCCCGGTTCTCATTTGTGGGAGCAGACCCCGATGCTATGGTCACAGTAAAAGACAGGCTGATAACACTGGAATACCAGGACCTTACACCCCTGATTGAGCATATTTCACATAACCTGAACAGTGTTTGTGATGTGACAGGAGTGAATAATAATAGTCTGACCGGGCGGATCAAGCCGGGTTTTGATACCCTTGATGCTGTGAGGGCAGCTTTCCCTGCCAACGGTGCCGTGCTTTTGAACAATACCACATTTGACAGGCAGACGTTCCTCGGAGGTGCCATCGGGTTCAATTCCTATGACCTGATACATGACTGCTGGATGGATAAACCATCTGCCCATACTTCAGAGTTCCCTGATGCCCAGTTTGCACTGGTGAGCAGGACGGTAGTATTCGACCACCTGACCGATACCATCCATGTGGTCATGACGCCGTTCATTGGCGAAAAAGAAGATGCTGCATCGGTTTATGCAGAGACAAAGGACGATGCCATAAAACTGCTGCATATCATAAAAGAAGCTCAACAGGTTGTATTAACCCCTGTCCCGCAGACATCCCTGATAAAAGATATGACCTGTACTATGGACCAGCAGCTCTATGAAAATGCTGTCAGGCGCGCACGGCAGCATATCATTGACGGGGATATCTTCCAGGTCGTGCCGTCACGCCGGTATGAGCTGGACATCAAGCAGACCCCTATGGAAATCTATCATACCTTGAGGGAAGTGAACCCCAGTCCGTATATGTACCTGTTCGAGTTCGGAGATACAGGGATTATCGGCGCCAGTCCGGAAACATTGCTGACCGTCCATAACAGGAAAGTGATCACCAATCCCATCGCAGGTACCTGTCCCCGCGGAGCCACGGCCGGGGAAGATGAACTACTGGCACAGAAGATGCTGGGTGATGAGAAAGAACGTGCTGAACATGTGATGCTGGTAGACCTGGGACGCAATGATGTGAGAATGGTGAGTAAACCCGGCACGGTAAAAGTGGAGGACTTTATGAGCGTGCTGAAATATTCACACGTGCAGCACATTGAAAGCACAGTCACAGGGCTGATGCGGGACGAGTGCGACCAGTTCGATGCCACACGTGCTATTTTCCCTGCCGGTACCCTGTCAGGGGCACCCAAGATACGGGCTATGGAGATAATCGATGAACTGGAAACCTCTGCCAGGGGTCCCTATGGCGGAGGTGTGGGTTATTATTCCCTGAACGGTGATGCAGATTTTGCCATCGTCATCCGTACGGTCGTAATGAAAGCCGGGAAGGCCTATATCCAGGCGGGCGCAGGTATTGTGGCCGACTCTGACCCCACGTATGAGTACAACGAGACCGAGCGGAAAATGGCGGCCATGATACAAGCGCTGGGGGGCGGCGCATGAAGGTACTGTTCGTGAACAATAAGGATTCCTTTGTGTGGAACCTTGTGGATTACGTATCAGTCTTTGAGCCCGATACCCTGGTAGTACCTAATACCATAGGCCTGGACGATGTCAGCCAGGTCGCTCCGGATGCCATAGTGATATCACCGGGCCCGGGTAACCCACATAACCCTGCTGATATCGGTAACTGCATTGAAATTATCAGGACATTCGGGCCTCATACCCCATTACTGGGTGTGTGCCTGGGTCACCAGGCCATTGCGGCTGCCTATGGTGCCAGGGTGATACATTCACCGTGTGGCCCGGTGCACGGTAAAACCTCTGAGATAACACACAGCCAGAACGGCATTTATGCGGGTCTGCCACCGACCATAGTGGGGGGAAGGTACCATTCCCTGGTAGTGGATGAGGAGAGCCTGCCTGATGTGCTGGAAGTTACTGCCCGGACCGTGGATGGTATCATTATGGGGCTGCGGCACAGGGAGTATCCTGTCGAGGGGCTGCAGTTCCACCCCGAGTCTGTACTGACAGAGGTGGGGATGAAGATCATTGAGAACTTTTTAGAGATGACTCTCGATCATAATTGATCCTTCCACAGAATGAGACGTCAAAAAAGATCATTTATCCGCAATATAATTTCCCAGAAATGCTGGTCGTAATCCCAGTGAATTCATAAGGACAGCCAGTATGAAAACAATCGAAAGTCTGATCCTGCCCTTACTGGTATAGCGCCGGGCAGATGTGTAGATCTTGCAGTCTATTTGTTTCAGTTTGCCGAATTTCTTAGCCCTGCGGCAGATCTCCACGTCTTCCAGATACGGTATGTCATCATACCCGCCCATTTGTTCAAATATCTCTTTTTTTATGAAAAATCCGTAATCACCATAGAAGATATTGGTCAACCGTGTCCTGAAATTACCCAATAGGCTCATCATTGTCAAAAATGTGTCAGGATCATTGAACCTTTGCGTGAAACCACCACCAATAATGGCTGTATCTTTCAATGTTCTTTCAATAATCCTCAAAGAATCCCTGTTGATCAGACTATCCACATGAAGAAAAAGCAGAATATTCCCCCGGGCTTTCTCAGCTCCCCTATTCATCTGGTGACCTCTTCCTGTTTTCGTCTCCAGCAATTCCAGCCTGTGCCTGAAATTGTTAGTACATCCCAGGATCTCATTTATGGTCCCGTCAGTACTCCCTCCGTCCACCAGTATCAGTTCAATATCACCGTTAATAGTATTCAGGTGTATCAGGAAAGGTTCCACATACCCTTTCTCATTAAGTACTGGTGTGATTATTGATATCATTGACAATATGTAGAGAAACGCTCATATAATAAAAAGTCAACACAATTGCGGAGAATGATTATGCCGTTTGGTCATAATAGACTTAATCTGGATACAGTATTAACTTCTAATAATGGGCTCCTGATACAGGGGATTGCCTGGCTCATATTCTGGTTAGGTCCTGCATTTTATCTGTTCAGGGAAGACCCCAGATGGGGCCATAATTTTGCACTCCCTATTATCTTTATTACAGTGGGATCGGCCTTCTATTTCAGGAAAAATTCCTGCCAGTTGATAGCGGTCATCTCATCATTTTCAATAGTTCCCACTCTACTGGCTTTCTGGTCCTGGAGTACTGCCACCGGTATTGCCCTGGGATTCCTGGGTTTGATGATAATCCTGCATTTTGCAGAGAAAGGCAGGGAGTCTGAACTGGTCCGCCCCAATCCCAGATTGAATGCCTGGCTTAAGCTCCACTTGATGACATTTGCATATATCGGCCTGGCCCATATGTCCCTGATATTTTTCCTGGTGAGATGGTTCAATTCCGGACCATTCTCTACATATCTTCCGTTCGAACACTATATATCAACCAGTATTTTCAATGCCATGTTGTTCATTCTGGTCTTTTTAGCCATACTGGAAAGGTTTGTCAGGAAAATTGGAACATTGCAGGTGGGGAAGGTGGGTTTTAGCTGGGCCATTCTTATGATGATATTGCCTATGATCTCGATAAAAATCCTCGGAGAATAAGAGGGAATACGGAGGACGAATGGAACCTGAGTCAATAATCACATACGGCTGCTTTCACCCAGATCATGCTGAGGAAATGAAATATTTTGAGGAGAATAAGGTCTACACGGTCCAGATAGAATCGAACCTCACCTGCCAGCAGGGTTGCCGTTACTGTTACGCATCCTCTGCTGATGCTCCTATGAAAGAACTTGCCACCCAAAACATCATGGATATCCTGGACAGTGCGGCAAGAATGGAAGTGAGGGCAATAGATTGGTTAGGCGGTGACCCTATCCTCAGGAGTGACTGGTATGAATTGATGATCTATGCCATGGATAAAGGATTAAAGAACAATATCTGGACCAGCGGAATGCCTCTTGGGAATTTTGACGTTGCCAGAAAGGTCGTTGAAGTTACACAAGGGGGTTTTATTTCTGTTCATCTGGACAGCCTTGATGAAGAGATATATGGCAGACTGCATACTGGTAATCCAAAAAAGAAGATACAATTGATCTTGAAAGGTATCGAGAACGTTCAAGCTCATGGAAAGGAACCTGATACCATGATGAATTGTATCACATTTTGCAAACTTGTAGCAGGCGAAGATGTAAAAAAAACGACCCGGTATTTTTTTGAAACGTTTGGGATGAGGACGTGCCTTACCCAGATGTGCAAAGCAGGACTGGCCAGGGAACATGCTGATTGGATTCCTGCGATCCAGGATGTAAAAGAAGCATGCGAGGTCCGTGATGAAGTCAATTATGCCGGCTCCCGGTTATCCATGAGCACCATGGATGCCAATAAATTCTATTGCGGGGGTATCATCTGCGTGACCATTGATGGTGACCTTACCCCATGCTCGGTAATAAGGAAAGGGTTTGGGAATATCCATGAAACTTCATTTGAGAAAGCTGTGGAACGACACAGAGATGACCTGCTATTAACGAAATTACGAGATCCGGATAATCTGCCTGGTCATTGCAGCATATGTGACCATAATTCTGTATGCTGGGGATGCAGGGCTACTGCCTTTTATGAGAACGGGGACGTTATGGCCGAGGATCCCAGGTGCTGGATGAATCCCAATAATTATCCTGATCGTTAGGAGTAAATGTATATGAATGCCATAAAGAAGGGGGAGAAACTGGATTTTACCATTGGAGATGTCAATGATGCTTATGAAGGGCCGGCAGGTATTCTCTGGGAAATGCTCATGGGTGAACACATTCATGTTGGCGGCGAGGCCGAAACAGATATAATGGCACAGAAAGCGGGGATGAACAGCGAGACCAGAGTACTGGATATTTGCAGTGCACTGGGGGGTCCGGCACGGTATCTTGCCAGGAACTATGGAAGTTATATCACAGGACTGGATGCCACACAGAAGATGCTCGATGAAGCTACAAGGAGGACAAGAACCGAAGGGCTGGACCATCTTGTAGATTATCGATTGGGGAATGCCCTGGATATCCCTTTCAGAGCGGGTACTTTTGATGTAGTACTGGGGCAGGATGCCTGGTGCTATATAACAGATAAGGAACGGTTGATAGAAGAAGCCTACAGGGTCCTGAAACCCGGAGGGATCATTGTTTTTACCGATTGGACACAGATCGGGAATATGACCGACGATGAATGGGTCTGCCTCAATACATTCATGGTCTTCCCGTACATGGAAACACTGGATGGGTATGAAACGTTATTACTGGATGTGGGTTTTAACCTTATTGAAAAAGAGGATCTGAGTATTGATTTTGCCCGCCATTGCAGCATTTACCAGAACAAGCTTCGGAACGAACTAAAGGATTCCATCATTAGAATGTATGGAGAAGAGTTGTTCAATGAAATTGATAGGGGACTTGATAATTGGGTCAATGCTGCACAAAAAAGCAAAGTGGGCAGGGGAAGGATTATCGGCAGGAAATTATGAGCAGGGATGCAGTTGTAGTGATGGCTAAAGCACCCGAAGCTTTTAAGGTCAAGACCAGGTTGACTCCACCACTGGACCCGGAAATCGCATCCCATCTGTATCACTGTTTTCTTCTGGATAAACTCGAACAGGTCAGGTGTCTGAAAGATATCTGTCCTGCGGTGGCGTATACACCCCAGGATCGCGCAGACTTCTTCAACGATATCAATCCTGCCGGGTTTACCCTGATACCTCAAGACGGGGACGACCTTGGTGAGAGGCTGGCAAATATATCTCAATATTTTTTCGAACAGGGATATGATAAAGTGGTCATTCTTGATAGTGATAGTCCAAACCTGCCCCGTGAGTATATCTATAACAGTGTGCGGATCCTCAATAGAACAGATGTGGTAATTGGTCCTTGTATTGACGGAGGATATTACCTGATAGGGCTTGGTAAACATATACCTGAATTATTCCTGGACATCCCCTGGAGTACATCAAAAGTCATGTCATCAACCATGGAAAAAGCAGTGGATAGGGGAATTACTATATCTCTCCTTGATGAATGGTATGATGTGGATACCTGGGATGACGTGTTACGATTGAAACATGATATGGAAAATCCACATAACGGCAGTTTCCTTTGCGAGAATACGTATACCATGCTGTCCCGTATACTGTATGGGGTGTAATAGTGATAAAAGAAACCGGACCGCTTAATAGAAAACCTAACCGGCTCATTTCACAAAAGAGTCCGTACCTGCTCCAGCATGCATATAATCCCGTGGATTGGTACCCGTGGGGGCAGGAAGCTTTTGAAAAAGCCAAACAGGAAGAAAAGCCCATCTTTCTGTCAATAGGTTACTCTACATGCCACTGGTGCCATGTGATGGAGCAGGAATCTTTTGAGGATGAAGAGGTTGCAGAGTTAATGAATGAGGTTTTCATCTCAATAAAAGTCGATCGAGAGGAGAGACCAGATATAGACAGTTTTTATATGGCTGTGTGTACTGCTATGACCGGAAGTGGTGGCTGGCCGCTTACCATAATTATATCGTCTGATAAAAAACCGATCTTTGCTGGAACGTACATCCCTAAAAGAAGTATGTACCAAAGAGCAGGGATGATGGAGTTGATCCCCCGGGTCAGGGAACTGTGGGAAACGCAACGAAATGACCTGGACCGTCTGGGTGAACAGATTATTTCATCCCTTCGAACAGAATCAATGAAGGGAGAAGGCCTGAATGAAAAGACCCTCCATGACGCTTATGAGCAGCTATTTGGAATATTTGACGAACAACACGGAGGTTTTGGCAATGCTCCAAAGTTCCCATCGCCGCATAATCTGAATTTCCTGCTCCGGTACTGGAAGCGGACCGGTGATGAAATGGCTCTTCATATGGTGGTAAAGACGCTTGAAGCCATGAGCATGGGCGGTATCTACGACCATATTGGTTTTGGTTTCCATCGTTATTCTACAGATTCAAGATGGCTTGTACCACATTTTGAAAAAATGCTCTATGACCAGGCTTTACTGGCGATAGCCTATATTGAGGGTTATCAGGTTACGGGAAACCAGGAATTTGAACGAACAGTCAGGGAGATCTTTACCTATGTCTTACGGGATATGACCGACCGAACGGGAGGTTTTTATTCGGCTGAAGATGCAGATAGCGAAGGTGTAGAAGGAAAATTCTATATTTGGACCACAGAGGAGATCCGG
Source organism: ANME-2 cluster archaeon (assembly GCA_023544495.1). Lineage (GTDB taxonomy): Archaea > Halobacteriota > Methanosarcinia > Methanosarcinales > Methanocomedenaceae > Methanocomedens_B. Next base: position 5,180 of record JAMJFV010000021.1, on the reverse strand, counting down.
AGTATACTGGGAGAAAATGCAGATCTGGTCATGAAACTATTCAATGTTCTGGATGAAGGTAATTTCAGGGAAGAAGCATCAACAGAACCTGCAGGAATGAATATCCTCCACCTGAAAAAAACCATTCCAAAGCTGGCCATTGAGTTTGGAATACCGGAACATGAACTCAAAGTGCGCCTTGGATCTGCCCGGAACGAACTGTTCAATGCACGTGAAAAACGTGTTCACCCGGGTAAAGATGACAAGATACTGACAGACTGGAACGGATTGATGATAGCTGCACTGGCAAAAGGGGCCCGGGTATTTGACGAACCGGAATATGAACATGCAGCAAAGAAAGCCACAGATTTTATATTAACCAGAATGCTCAGACAGGAAGGGGGACTCTATCACCGCCACCGGGACGGGGAATCAGCAATACCTGCCTTTCTGGACGATTATACTTTTTTTACCTGGGGACTGATCGAACTTTATGAGACCACTTTTGAGGTATCATACTTGAAAACTGCTCTTGAGCTCATGGATATTCTGCTGAAAAACTTCCGGGATACAGAAAATGGTGGTTATTTCATTACTTCGGATGAGGATACAGATATGCTTTTTTCCAGGAAAGAGATATATGATGGAGCAATCCCTTCCGGCAACTCTGTTGCTATGCAAAACCTGCTTCGTCTTGGCAGAATGATCGGCAGTTCTGAACTGGATACAAAAGCGATAGAAATCGAGCAGGCTTTTTCGAAAACAGTATCACATTCACCTTCAGGATATACTATGCTGATGCAGGCACTGGATTTCGCTATAGGGCCTTCCCGCGAAGTAGTTATTGCCGGACGTTCAAAAGCGGATGATACTAAAGCTATGTTGGTCGCTATAGGACATGAATATATACCAAATACCGTGGTTATTTTCCGCCCGACCGATGAAGAATCGCCTGAAATCACCGGTTTGGCCGGATTTACCCGTGACCTGAAAGATATCGAAGGCAAAGCAACGGCTTATGTCTGCCAGGACTATACCTGCAAGCTGCCGACCACTGATAAGCAAAAAATGCTGGAAATGCTCAAATAAAAATAAGTGCAGTTGATTCTTCTCCAGTTCAGGAAACTGTGACCTTTTTCATCACATCACCCTGCTTGATCTTATTTACCACATCCATACCCTCGATGACCTGTCCGAACACGGTATGTACGCCATCAAGATGGGGCTGGGGAGAATGAGTGATAAAGAACTGGCTGCCACCTGTGTCTTTTCCGGCATGGGCCATGGAAAGTGTCCCCTTCAGGTGTTTTCTTGGATTTATCTCGCATTTTATCTTATAACCGGGCCCACCCGTGCCGGTGCCTGTAGGGCAGCCGCCCTGGATCATGAAATTTGAAATGACCCTGTGGAATTTCAGTCCGTCATAGAATCCTTCATTAATGAGTTTCACAAAATTCGCTACAGTATTCGGTGCATCCTTCTCGAACAGTTCCAGGACGATATTGCCCTTATCGGTTTCAATGATTGCCTTTTTCATAATTGTTAACCTCGGTAACGTGTTTAATAGTCATTGTTGGTTTAATAGTTTATGTTCAATGACGGAGGATTGATGGAGGACATATGTGTGGCGCATGCTATCTATGTTGGAGGATAGGGTGCAAACTCACGGAATGCTGACTAATACTAATAGGTAAACACTCCCGTGTGAACCAGATGGCCTGGCTAATGCTCATAGGATGTCTCAAAAACCATTCTATGATAAGCAATGATTCATTTATTTATAAATGACAGCCCGATTACGATAGCAAGGAAAATTATTACAAGCACAGTAAACAAAATCATATATTGGGAATGGACAAATATTACCAATCCCAATATCGCTGATACTCCACCTGCTAGCAGCAACATTACCATGACGGTAAAAGCTATGCTGTCTATTGTATTATTTTCCAATTCACTCATGTAACACACCCCATTTATTATTTGTAAGTAATTGAGTATAAAGTATTTGGTGACGTACATCATTGAGTATAAAGTATTTGGTGACGTACACCATTGAGTATAAAGTATTTAGTGACGTACATCATTGAGTATAAAGTATTTAGTGACGTACACCCATATTTTTTCAAAATGTAATAATGCTGTAATCCAAAAATCTATATACTATATTCCCATATTGAAGTCTCGCATTATTCCACTGTGCGCCGATAGTGTAGTGGTTATCACCGTGGCTTGCCAAGCCATGAACTCGGGTTCGAATCCCGATCGGCGCACCATTCTTTTTTTGGGTACCCTTTAGACCTCTTTTCACATTGTATAACGCAAACCTTATAGAACATTGAAATAGTAACTAGGTTCGCATGTCTCATATACTGATCAAGAACGGCTATGTAATTACTATGGACGGTCCACCCATCCGGGACGGGATTGTACTGATAGAAGATAATAACATTACTTACGTTGGTAAGGAGACACAACAGGCAGAACACGTTATCGATGCAAAGGGTTGTGTTGTTATGCCAGGTCTGGTAAATGCCCACAACCATGCAGGAATGACATTATTTCGCGGATATGCCGATGACCTGCCACTGAAAGAATGGCTGGAAGGACACATCTGGCCTGCAGAGGCCAAACTCACGGGCGAGGATGTATATTATGGTACCCTGCTGGCCTGTCTTGAGATGATACGTTCGGGAACAACTGCTTTTGCAGACATGTATTTTTTCATGGACCATGCTGCCAGGGCCGTAGAAGAATCAGGCTTACGGGCTTCCCTTTCCCACGGTATGATCGAATTGTTCAATGAAGAAAAAGGTGATGCAGACCTCAGGGAAGGTATACGTTTTGCCCGTAAATGGAATAATACGGCCGATGGCAGAATAACAACAATGTATGGTCCGCATGCACCAAATACCTGCAGCCGGGAGTTCCTGTCCAGAGTGAAGGACAGGGCAAAAGCAGATTCACTGGGGATACATATCCATGTGCTTGAAACGAAAGCAGAACTACTTGAAATGAAAAAAAAATATTCTATGTGCAGTATCCATTTACTGGATGAAATCGGTTTTCTGGGGCCCGGTGAACTGGCAGCCCATTGTGTATGGCTGTCATCAGGCGACATGGATATCCTGGCCGAAAGGGGAGTGAACATAGTACACTGCCCTGTCAGCAACATGAAATTGGCATCAGGTATCGCACCAGTGCCAGGACTATTAACCAGAGGCGCCAATGTTGCATTGGGTACGGACGGATGTGCATCCAACAACAGCCTGGACATGTTCGGAGAAATGAAGACTGCTGCGCTGTTGCATAAGGTCAATTCAACGGACCCTACGGTCCTGCCCGCACACCAGGTATTGAAGATGGCTACGGTAAATGGTGCAAAAGCCCTCAAGATCCCTGCAGGACAATTAAAGCCCGGTATGCTTGCCGATATTATTATTGTTGATATGCAAAAACCACATCTACTACCTAATCATGATTTGGAGTCCCATCTGGTTTATGCTGCAAGGGGCTCAGATGTCAGGACGACCATCGTAGACGGTAAGATACTGATGGAAGATGGCATTATAATGTCGATGAACCAGGAGAATGTTATGGAACAGGCTGCCATCTCTGCTGAGAAACTTATTCAGAGGGTCAAGGAACAGTCTAATTAATCTACAGGAGAATTACAATGAAGACCGACATGGTAGAATCTGGAAACATGAAGATCGAATGGGCACGTAACCACATGCCTGTACTGGCAAGGATCCGTGAAGAATTTGAAACGGAACAACCTCTCGCCGGACATACTGTGGGAATGGCACTGCATGTTGAAGCAAAGACCGCGGTGCTCGTCGAGACCCTGGCTGCCGGCGGGGCAGAAGTGGCGATCTGCGGATGCAACCCATTAAGTACACAGGATGATGTGGCCATGGCACTGGATACCAGGGAGAACATCTCGTGTTATGCCAGGTACGGTTGCACTGATAAAGAATACTATGATGCTATTAATGCAGTACTTGACCATGAACCGGACATTACGATCGATGATGGCGGTGACCTGATCTTCAAACTGCATACTGACCGAAAAGACCTGATCCCCAGGATCCTGGGTTCATGTGAGGAGACAACAACAGGCGTTCACAGGCTTAAAGCCATGGAACAGGACGGCGCCCTTAAAGTGCCGGTAGTTGCTGTGAACGATGCAATGACCAAATATCTTTTCGATAACCGTTATGGTACCGGTCAGTCCTGCTGGGATGGTATTATCCGCACTACCAACCTGCTTGTGGCAGGCAAGAATGTCGTGATCGCCGGTTACGGATGGTGTGGTCGTGGGGTTGCGATGCGCGCGGATGGGCTTGGTGCCAATGTTATTGTGACTGAGATCGATGCTATACGCGCTCTGGAAGCAAAGATGGATGGTTACCGTGTGATGCCTATGAAAGATGCAGCAGTAATAGCGGATATCTTTGTCACTACTACAGGAAATATTGATATTTTAACGGAGGAACACTTCGAGGTCATGAAGGATGGTGCCATACTTGCAAACTCAGGACATTTCAATGTGGAAATAAACCTTGAACAGTTGAAGGATATGGCCCGTTCTGTCAAAACGGTACGCAATAACATTAAAGAATATGACCTGGGTAGCCGGCGGATACATGTACTTGCAGACGGACGGCTGGTAAATCTCGCAGCTGCGGACGGTCACCCAGCTGAAGTAATGGATATGAGCTTTGCGAACCAGGCTTTATGTGTCAAGTTCATTGCCAAAAATAAACTTAAACCGGGAGTACATCCTGTACCCGAGATAATCGATATAAAAATTGCCAATCTGAAACTTGAAGCAATGGGGATCTCGATCGATACAATAAAACCTCACCAGTTCAATTATCTGGAAGCATGGGATACAGGAACTTAGAAGTATTGTATAAAAATCCTATTTCCTTTTTGATATATGTAGTGTAACTTTTTCCTCTCAACTCGTTCACTGCATGTTAATTGAGAAAAACTTATTTGTGGTATCTGGTAATCCACTATATACTAGCTCATACTAGTTTTTGGACATAACTGTTGATGGTATCTGGTAATCCACTATAAACTAGCTCATACTAGTTTTTGGACATAACTGTTGATGGTATCTGGTAATCCACTATAAACTAGCTCATACTAGTTTTTGGACATAACTGTTGATGGTATCTGGTAATCCACTA
>JAMJFV010000219.1 GCA_023544495.1 ANME-2 cluster archaeon | reverse complement strand
AATATCTTTGCTGTTGTACATAATTTTTTTGGCTCTATCCAATGGTGAAAAACCTTTCCATTTACCCGTATTAAACCTTCTGTTATTCATGAATGCAAACAGATTATAGCAAAAATTAGCTAGCCCAGTAATTGTTTTAAATGATCGCACTTGATTGACAAAATCATTTATCATGGAGAATAACTGTTCCATGACATTATTTGTTTCAGGAGTTAAGCCAGCCTCGAGTAATTCCCAATTTTTTGAATAAATCTCTTTGATGTAGTCAATCACTTTTTTCGATGCTTTCGTGGAAAAATTTTTCTCAACGGCATAAATTATTTACCTATTTTAATTATTTCTTGTTGCGTTTCACCTATCTTGGGTGTAGTTGGCAAGTCTATTGAAACATCAAACTCGGTACAACCATTACCTATTCTATCAACGCTATTAAATACCGTATGACTTAACGTTACGTTGCTTTCTTATCTGGCTCATTATATCGGTTTTCTTCCCCGAATAACTCTGATCAGTATTACTATTATGGCTATTACCAACAATACATGGATAAATCCATATATCGTTACCGAACTAACCACTCCCAGTAGCCATAGAATCAGGAGAATCACAGCTATTGTCCATAAAATATCCATTTATCTAACCCCCTTTATAAATCCTATTTGTTATTATATAGTATATGGTATATAAGCATTATTCCATCGAGGGAGGTCTCATAGTGTCCTGCCCTAACACATTTTAATAGACTCAAATATCCTTCGATCAGATAAGGGATGGATTTCCACCCAGGGGAATGAACTGTTACAGCCGTACAAGAATATGATCCTATTGAAATAAAGATGTTTTAAATATTTGTGAATCGTTTTGATTATTATGGCAGTGGGAAAAAAGACCTTGGTAATTCTATTGGCAATCATATTTCTGATTGGTTCTGTGGGTTTACAACTGGCGGACAGACAACCCTGGTTCTGTAATTCCTGCCATGAAATGAATTTTAACTACAAATCCTGGCAATCCTCTACGCATGGCACAAAGGCAGTTTGTATTGATTGCCACTCCGAAGGGACTGCGTGGTTTAATAGATAATAATATGCGTGGCGCAGAGCAATTCGTTGCACATTTTTCCGGTAATTATGAGATTCCTATCCAGATTAACCATCGGGTAACAAATGATCAATGCCTTGCATGCCATCCTGAAACCCGCGATCTCACTGATTATACCGTTGATGCAAAACATTCCTTGCACATGGACAAAAACGTATTGTGTGTCGATTGCCATGATCATCTCGTTCATAACCTGTCAGGTCAGGCACGTGTCATGACACTGGATCAATGTGATACATGCCACAAAAAGCATTCCGATTTCGAACTTGTTGGAGTGCATGGAGGATTGAATTGTAAAAAATGTCATCGGAATGATAATTACACAGATACAGACCGGAATTGTGAATTTTGCCACAAAGTGCCTGCCAACCACAGCGTGGAGATAGCGGACAATTGTGAGATGTGCCATAATTTAACAGGCTGGAAACCAGCAAATTTCGACCATTCGAAGTTTCCATTGATAGAAAAACATCAGCATCTATCATGTGATCAGTGTCATATTGATGCAATTTTTGAAGGGATTGCTTCAATGTGTGTAGATTGTCATGAACCTCCTTCGAACCATGCCGGCATGGACACAGATTGTGTTCAATGCCATTCCATCAGGGGTTTCAAGCCAGCCAATTTCAGGCATAAATATATTGGCGAACACATAGGTGCAGGCACCGAACACCGTCTTTCATGCATTCGCTGTCATCCGGTGAGATTTACAGAGGCAACATGTACTGGATGCCACTCGTCAAATAATCTAGAAAATGACTAAAATGTATCTTATCGCTTGGATATAATCAAAGACCTATAGAAAAAAAATCAGGTGTCATACTGGAGAATTGCAGTTTTGTTACCATGAACCAGGCAAAAGTATAAGGCTGCATCCATCATTACAGGAGCTCAATAACTTTTAAGTGTAAATTGATCTTAATTATCATAAGTTGTCTAATGGCTCTTAATTGTTTTATTATATATTCAGCGAAATTACCAATAAAAAGCCAATAAAATGCTTTTTTTTGAAAAATCATGGAACGTATTACTATGGAAAGTTTTAGAAAATTAGGCATTACGAAGCCTATTTTAAAGTCAATTGTTGAACAGAGATTTGAAAATCCTACAGAGATACAGGAAAAAGCTATTCCCCTGATCCTTGCAGGAAACGATGTTATAGCCGGCTCATCTACAGGTTCAGGAAAAACGCTCGCGTTCGCAATAGGTATATTGCAGAACTCTATCAAAGGAAATGGTGTCCAGGCTTTGGTCCTGACCCCTACCAGGGAACTGGCTGAGCAGGTCGCAAGCAGTCTCAGACAGTTTTCAAAATACAGACCTCTGGAGGTTGTTGCAGTCTACGGGGGTATAGGTATCAATCCGCAGATCAAGGCATTGAAGACCGCAGATGTTGTGGTGGGAACACCAGGCAGGCTGCTTGACCATCTTGCACGAAAAACATTGAAATTGGATAATATAGAAACTCTTGTCCTCGATGAAGCAGACCGCATGTTTGATATGGGATTTAAAAATGATGTTGAAAAGATCATCAAGCAGTGTCATAAGGACAGGCAGACCCTGTTATTCTCGGCAACGCTCTCAAAAGATATTGTCCAGCTCTCCAGGAACAGCATGAACAAACCGGTTCAGGTCTCTGTTGAGCCTTACGTTGATGCGGGCAACCTGGACCAGACATATTACCAGGTCAACGATGATATGAAATTATCTCTCCTGGTACATTTGCTGCAACATGAAAAATCAGATCTGGTAATGGTTTTTTGCAATACTAAAAGAAATACTGATAGAGTTGCAAAGAACCTGAGGGCTTCAAATATTGATGCACAGGCAATTCATGGCGGATTAACCCAGGGTAAACGG
>JAMJFV010000218.1 GCA_023544495.1 ANME-2 cluster archaeon | reverse complement strand
GTCAGGAATTGCATTATTGATAGTAGTTGTAACCATAAAAGAAAAATACTTCCCTGAAAAGAAGAAGATCGATCCGGAAATCGTTTACAGTATCGGAAACCTGCTTGTGTTCTTCCTGGTGCTGGAATTCTTCCTTGATATTGTAGATATAACAACGATGTTATATTCTGCTGCTGAGGAATATGAAGCAATAATGCTCTGGTTAAATGGACCGCTATCGTTCTCATTCCTCTGGATACAGATATTCCTGGGAGGAATTGTACCGTTGCTGCTTTTGTCCCATCCAAAGACCGGCCGGACATATCTGGGACAGGGACTGGCAGGAGCTCTTGTGGTTATCGGAACATTTGCAATGAGATTTAACGTCATAGTTGGCGGACAGATGATACCAAAAAGCGAGGCCGGATTGGTGCCTTATACGAATGAGATCGGATATATCGGTTATTCCCTCTTTGAGGAGATACTGCTGTTGGCCGGAATTATTGCTTTTGGTATTATTGCCTATATACTGGCTCTGAAATATACGCCAAAGATCGTCATGATGATCGATGGAATAATTGGAAAGAGTGTTGCTGTGAGAGTAACTGACGTTCCATTGGAGCTGGAGGAATAAGAAATGGCAAAGAAAAAACTTGACAGGATAAATGAAAATTGGGGTCCAAAATACCCGCGACCGGAATTCAGACACGGAGACCCTGAAAAAAAATATGCGATGGTCATTGACCTCCGTAAATGTATTGGATGTCATGCCTGTTCCATAGCATGCAAACAGGAAAATGAAGTGCCATTGAAACATTACAGGTCATGGGTTAAGAAGATTGAGAAAGGGACGTATCCAAATGTCAAGACCTTTAACCTGCCCAGGCTGTGCAATCACTGTGACCGTCCACCCTGTGTTCTTGTGTGCCCGGTCAGGGCGTCGTTTATACGTGAAGACGGTGTGACGCTTATCGATTTCAATCGTTGTATAGGATGCAAGGCATGTATTGCAGCATGTCCTTACAATGCCAGGTTCATGAATGAAGGACCTTTCACGAATCATGACCCGAAACATACCGAATATAAAGATACTGCAGATAAGTGTTCCTTCTGTGCACACAGAGTGGATAATGGTGCTCTGCCTGCATGTGTGCTTTCCTGTATGACCAAAGCCCGGGTATTCGGGGATATGAACGACCCTGAAAGTGAAGTATCGAAATTGATACACCTGTATCCTACCCAGCTTATCAAACCGGGACTGGGAACTGAACCAAAGGTATTTTACATTGACGCAGATTCCAGTATCATGGGGCGTGTGGAGGAGGATAAAAGATGAAACCGATCAAGGATGTGACTTCCAAAGATATCACGCGTCGCGGATTCCTGAAACTTACAGCTGCAACAGGCGGAGCAATCGTAGCTGGCAGTGCATTGTTGGATCCTGCCATGGCGGGTAGTGAGTGTATTGACTGTCACAAGATAGCGGGCGCTCCTGCCCGGAAACAACCACACAAATGGATATCAACAGTCTGTAATATGTGCGGTGGACAGACCGGAGTACTGGCCGATGTCATGACCGTGGAGAATGAAAAGGTGGTCCTCAAAGTAGTACCGAATCTCCATAACCCTATGGGTGTATCTAATGTTTCTGAAGATTTTGAAGAACATAAAAATGAAGGAGCAGCATTATGTCCCAGAGGTAACGCCAGCATTATGGACCTGTATGATTATGACAGGCTTTCCAAACCCATGAAACGTACCAATCCTGTAAAAGGTAAAGGTATTGACCCGGGCTGGGAAGAAATATCGTGGAGCGAAGCCTATGAACTTATCAGTACGAAGCTTGCCGGGCTAAAGGAAAACGGAGAAACGCACAAACTGGTATGGTTCAGTGATGATACGAATTTTGTCCATATACAACAGGATTTCTGCAACCTGTACGGCACACCTAATTACCATAACCAGTCGAACCTGTATGATGCAGTTCGAAGAGCGGCATTCAAATCTATGGTCGGGCACGAGCGGCCACTGACAGACAACGTGGATACTAAATTCATCCTGCTGTTTGGTACAAATCCTCTCTCAGCAATTAAATGGGGATATGTGCCCCAAACCATGATCCGCGGTATCCTGCATGGGGCCCAGATGGTGGTTGTTGACCCGTACCACAGTTTTACAGCTTCAAAAGCACAGGAATGGGTTCCCATCAAACCAGGTACTGATGGTGCACTTGCCCTGGCACTGGGGCATGTCATCATTAAACTGGGATTGTATGACAAAGATTTCATAGACCAATGGACTGTTGGTTTTGATGAGTATGCTGACTATGTAAGAAATAAGAGCCCTGAATGGGCCGAATCGATCACGGGAATTCCGGCAGATACTATTGAGCGGCTGGGACGGGATCTGGGTAATACAAGACCGGCAATTATCGATGCATGGTCTGGCGTCACCCAGCATTCTAATGGTTTCCAGACCATGAGAGCCATTGTCGCCCTGTCCGGTCTGATCGGTCAGTTCGATGTACGTGGCGGGCTTATGCTGCCTGATATGAGTGGAAATGTTCATCAGGAAGTAAAGTACACACCTTCACAGTATCCCAGGCTGGATGGTGGTACTGACAAATATCCATTTGCCCATGAATCCGGGGTCATAGTTGAGACACTGAACACTATGCAAAAAGGGACAGGACCGTATCAACCTAAGGTCGGCGTTGTTATGCACCAGAACCTGGTGATGTCAGTTCCCGGGACAGAAAATGTCATCGAAGCCTTGAAGAGCCTTGAATTCCTGGCTGTTGTGGACACTCACATGTCAGAAACAGCCGAACTTGCTGACCTGGTTCTGCCAGGCACCCATTACCTGGAACGGTATGACCTGGTCAATAACTGGACAACCTGGCCGTCGGTAAGCCTGCGCCAGCCTGTCATTGAACCACGGTTCGGACAGCCGGCAGAATATGAATTTATCATAGAACTGGGCAGGCGCCTGGGATTAAGTGAG
>JAMJFV010000217.1 GCA_023544495.1 ANME-2 cluster archaeon | reverse complement strand
ATGATCTCATCAGGAAGTTCTACTTTCTTACCACGCACAATGGTCCTGATGTTGTTTATCTCATTGTTCTTTCTGAGTATGTAATCATATATGGGAAGAATAGAAAGCGGGTAATAATGTGAGATCCTTGTTGCATATCCCATTGCATATTTATCCAGTACTGCTTCCACATCCATAAGAGACGTCATATCCTCACGTACCACTTCAGAAATGGCAGACCAGTATGAGAATTCTTCAAGTCCTTTGAGAAAGTCGGACCACGGCAATGACGATAACTTCTTCAGATCTCCGTTCTTCAGTTCCATACCGCCGGGTATCAGTAATTCAAGGATATCATCCTTGTCGAGACCGGCTTTCTTAGTCCTGAAAAGTGTTTTGAGATTCTTCAGGTCAATCTCGGTCCTGAGATATTTCAGACTCAGTTTTTCACCTTTTGATTTGCCTATGGATGCCAGCAATCGTGAATAATATATCTTGTCAAGTCCGTTCTCAATGGCCGACAGTTCACCACCATCATACGTGGCAATTGCTGGATAATAGGGTGAATTTGCCAGAGCGGCCTTAATGTCCTCAATGGATTCCATATTGGCGATGGAAGTAAGCTGGCGATAACCCAACTGCCCTGCCGCCACCACAGCGTCCAGTATTTCCTGGGCCGGAGCTCCGTAATATTTTCCTCTTAAAATAGTCTTGATGTTCCAGATATCCCAGTATCTTAAATATTCTGTGATCAAATAATTTGGTTCATCCCGGGAAATGCGTAACAATTTTCGGTATGTCCTTGCAAGGTTCTGGTTCAGGGCATGTTCCAGCAGGTCTAAACCATGATATTTCTGGGCAAGTTCATCCACATCCTGTTTGTACTCAGACTCCCCTATTAACCGTGTTATTTCGGGAATGTCCATGTTCATCAGTTTAGGGTAAACCTCTCTGGGAATCAGTTTGCTTTTCATGGCCCTTACCCTGGCCGTGATGTACGGATACTTCTTGCTACCCCTTTTGATCAAGAATGCCATTAGGACCTCACTCAAATAGTATATCAGAAATTTGCTTCAGTGACTGTTCAGATACATCGTCCAGGATTCTATCGTAGGTATAATCCATGCGTACTGTACCATCATCGTTCTCCAGGACCAGTCCGCCAATGCAGTCAATCCCACCTATATAGGTCAGATCGGTCATTTCCCGGACAAGTCGCGCATCTTTCTCATTCGAATAGACCCTTGTTCCGCTGCTGCCATGCTTATCGAGAATTGCCTTTAATAGCTCGACATTCTTCTCAGATGGCATCGAGGAAACGGCATCCTTTGCAGACTGATACACGCTGTCCAGTATCTCCTTTTTTGCATTCAGGGCAGCCCGCTTCATTTCAAGATGGGAACTGGATATTTCCTGTTTACGCATCCTCTCAATATAAGCATCAACCTCTGCCTGATGGGTTTGCATGATCTCATCAGCCCGGGATTGTGCTTTGTTTATCAAGGTAGCAGCTTCTTCCTCAGCCTGTGCATGTATGGCTGCAGCTTTGGACCTGGCTTGCTCCAAAATGTCATTCACAACGTCTTCAAGTCCCATATTCTATCTCCCGATAACGGGTTGAGCATTTACAGGAATAACAGCAATATAGCAACGACCAGACCAAAGATTACGATGGTTTCCGGGATAACGGTCATGATCAGACCTTTACCGAAAAGTTCTTCGCGTTCTGCCATTGCACCTACTGCTGCAGCGCCGATATCCTTCTCTGCAAGAGCTGATGCAATTCCGGACAATCCTACTGCCAGACCTGCGCCTATGGCAATGAGTCCTCTCTGGTTTGCAAGTATCTGTTCAACTGATGCTTCTGCTAAATTCATATCTACCATTTATTTTTCCTCCGTGTATTTTCGAGTATATCCGAATGGATTAAATTTACGACCACCGCCATGGTAGAATTTTGTAAAGAATTCTACGTACTGCAACCTCAAGGCATGCAGTCCCGGCGCAACTACGCCCAGTACAGTGTTCACTGTGTGCCCGACTATGAGCACCAAGATCCCCAATACTATGAATAATCCGCCCTGGGGAAAGAGCATTCCTGTCACAATCTCATTGACCGCAAAGGCAATACCTACCGAAGACAAGCCCACAGCTGCGAGTCTTGTATAGGAAAGTGTATTACTCAGGATAGATGGGAGTTCCAGAATTCCGGCTCCACCTTCACCTGCGATCAACATTACCACCCCAATCACTGCAACTACTGCGCCGGCTGTTTTCCCTATTAACGGTATGTATCCCAGGGCCGCCAGAATAATGATCGCGATACCCAGTTGCAGGACTATCCAGCTTAGCTTTGCCAGTATAGCTTTCACAACACCATGTGAAATCGCTTCATTCCTGAACCCTAAAATAAATCCTAAATTCAGGTGCAACGTACCTATTAGTGCCGTTGCTAACAATAGTATTGGGATATCTTTCTTTCCAAGCCTTTCAAGTATTGGCAGGGCATGGAAATTGTAGAATATCTCACCCATAGCACTATGTTCACCAAACAGTTCCGCAACGATGCTGTGAGGTCCAAACAGGTGGAACCCAAAAATCTCGGCAAACAATATACCGAAAATCAATGTTGAGATACTACAGTATATAAGCAATGTTGCAAGGGGTTTCAATCCTTCCGATCTGATCTTGGCCTTACCTATCAGGCCCAGGGTCAGGAGCACCAGACCGTACCCGATATCTCCAAGCATGATACCATAAAACAATGGGAAGGTAATGAAAATGATAGCTGATGGATCTATTTCCCGGTAAATTGGCCTGGAATACAGGTCCATAATTGTTTCAAGTGGTTTGACCGAGCCAGGATTGTCATATTCCACAGGAATGGTTTCGGCCTTTATTTCCTCTTCTTTAACATCCAGTTTGGTAAAAAATAATGAATGGTTGAACCGATCTTCAATAAACGTTGCTGCATTGTCGAACGTGTCATCAGGGATCCAGCAATCAA
>JAMJFV010000216.1 GCA_023544495.1 ANME-2 cluster archaeon | reverse complement strand
AACTATCTAATCTTAAAGGTAACAAAAACTGCTGCTGTTGGTCATATTTTTTGAACATGGCTATACTCCTATTTTATCTTCATAAAAAGTATACTTTTTAAGTAATGAATACAATAAAAGTACTTAAAGGCTTCTATTGATATCGATAAGGGGATAAGGTGAAAAGAAAAAAGTTGATTGATCTCGATGAATCATTCAAGGTGAAATACATTTGAAAACTATAAATCAAAACTTATGTGAGATATTATGTATAAATGTGAAAATTTGTTGATTTATCGGGGTTTTGGGACAGCCTGTCCAGTGCTTTTGCTTCTTAATGTACCATATATTATTTCTGAAATATTTAACAAATTTATACAATTCATTTCGAACATCTCACCAGACACCCGGAACATAGTTAAATTCAAAATCATCCACCTTCTCAGGTGGCAATCCAATGTTAACAAACATTTCCTTAAAAATACGGCGATATTCCTCTTTCGGGATTTCCTCTCCTGTACTGAGTTTGATCTCAGGAGACACACCTCCCAACCGGTCTATTTTAATCATATACTCATGCCCTTTATCCTGGTGAATTATTCTCACATTTGGAACAATGTAATCAATAGTACCTATTTTCTTATTCCCCAGGTAGAATGTTTCTTTGATCCAGCCTTCTCCAATTGTTGAGGAAACATTTGAGCTGGTGCTTGACTCATTTAATTTGGAATATACCGCAGCGATATTGATATCCTTTCTTATACCAATTTTTAATGATGTTTCCGGATTATTGGTGATAGAGTCTTTGAGTTGCGTCAAATAGTCTCTTGATTCCTGCTCGGTAATAACGAACATCAGTCTGAATTTTTCAACGATCCATTCATCTGGTGGGAGATCTTCTGGTCTGAACGGTGCAAAGGAATCAGGTCGATCTTGATTAAAAAAGGTTATATCTGTGCCGTCTTCGTTATGCCAGGTTGAAAAATACACTTTATTGCTGTAAAAATATACAACTGATAGAAATCTATAGTCTTCACCGAATCGTTGGTCCAGTTCTCTAATATTGGATGGATGCATGCCGATTTTTTCTTTTGTGTTACCGTAATAAGGCCCATTGACCTCATATCCGGCTAGGTTTGCATTGGAGATAATTCTATCATAGGCAATTTCACCAAGGTTGCTCCCCTGTGTATAATATCTGGCCTGATCAGACGAAATCAGAATCAATGCGATTGATGCATATACAACAGCTAATATGCTTCCAGCAAGTATTATTGTTATGGCAGTCTTTTTCAATCCGGACCATTTCTTATTTCTCCATATCCAAAAGACAATGCCCAGGAATCCGAACCCGAACAGTACCAGCAGCAAACCGTAAATGCCGATGACGATCATATTAATCCCCCGGTCAAGTATCTGATTTTTATTTTTATAACCCAACAGTTTATTTGATTTAATTCTTTCCAAAGATAGAATCTCATTTCAAATCACTCCCTAATTTTCGACCTTCATCTCCGGGTGAACATAATGCCCTCAATAATCCATAATTTCCAATTGTCTGATGATGATACGAGAGTGAAGAATTAATATGTATCTACCGACGAATATAACTTTCTAAAGGATGATGAGAATACATATGATGCGCAATATTCAAATGAATATTCTAAAGTGCAGGATAGGGTAGATTCTGAATTAACCCGGCCATTAAATGGGTTCTCAACTATTGACATGGAAAGAGAATATATTAATTTCTCCGCACAGTTTGTTGTTTTAAATACTGTGGAGCATATGGAAATTTTAAGTCAAGGTTATGTCCGGCGGATATCGCTGTTATTCGCATGAAATATATACCTGCAGACCAATCCAGTGCACCATGCGCCCGCACGTAACCATCAATGCAGCCATGTCCGCAGACGGAAAGATATCCACATACCGGCGAATACAGGTCAGGATCTCCGGGAATGACGATTTTACCAGGGTGGATACTATGCGTGCACATGCCGATGCCGTGATGGTGGGCATAGGGACCATGCTTGCCGATGACCCCAGTCTTACGGTCAAATCCGGGCAGCTCTGGTCTGAGCGCAAAAAGCGTTGTGGCTCTGAGGACCCGGCCAGGATCGTAGTTGACAGCATGGCAAGGACACCTTTAAATGCCGCGATTTTCAAAAAAGGAGAGAGTGAAAGGATAATTGCTGTGTGTGAGAATGCACCGGAGAGCAGGGTCGAAGCGCTGCAGCAGCAGGGAGCCAGGATCATCACAACAGGTGAGAAGCAGGTGGACCTTGCGGGACTGATGTCCGAATTAAAAGCGCTGGGTATTGATACGCTGATGGTTGAGGGTGGAGCGACCCTGAACTGGTCACTGGTATCCCTGGGACTGGCAGATGAGATATATACGTACATCGGTGCCATCATACTGGGAGGGGACGGAGCGCCAACATTGGTTGACGGAGCCGGATTTGCTGATAACACAGATGCTGCCGGACTGGAACTGGTGTCAATGGAGCGGATGGACAACGGTGTATTGCTCAGGTGGCGTGTACTGGATATGAAAATTATATAAGCCTTTTCAACCATGAACTATAACAACTTAACTGAAATTTGTAATAAAAGGTGAAATTTTACTAAATTCCATACTTCGGAATGAAGACAATTTCGTTTATTAGAAGGTAGAATGGTCCCTGTTATTTCATTTACACATCCTTCAAATGCAAATGCTTCAAAGTCAAATCCGACTTATAAATATGAAGAAACTATAGGCTTAATACAAAATATTGTAAAACAATATTCATAACCCCCTCAAACCGCACTGTCTACCTGTACCCTCTCACCCATCAATCATCAAAGCAGCATAAGTAATCAGCCCAGGTCGTGGGTAAGTGCAATGGATTCGCAGGATAAGAATCCACTCAATAAAAACACATAAAATAATAAATACGGGGTGCGCATATTGTGAACCATGAACATCAGGCGTGTAAAACTCATTGCCATTGTAATGATTGTTT
>JAMJFV010000215.1 GCA_023544495.1 ANME-2 cluster archaeon | reverse complement strand
GCAGGTATGTCGGTCTTGTTGATAGCAGTGCAAATATTGCGTAAAAAGGAATAGACCGGTATGAATCGACAGTGGATAAGATATGATTTAGGTCTGTGATCATGAGGAGGTTGAGAGGAAATAAGGTAGATGTGCCGGTGATCTTATTCTATACCCCGAAGCTCTACCCCGGTTGGGTGTGTTGTCACAACTTACTCATACATAAGGGAGGAATTCCAATCCCGTCATAACAACGTGAATATCCTCCCCCTACTATTTCTTAGCGACACGTTGTTACACCTTTTTATTCTGAATACCGAATGAAATGGTTATCCTTAAAAGTACATCACCTTTATTTGTATCCTGTCAAAGCAGCGTGAATAATGCTATGATGGCATTATTATTAGCATAACTATTGTAATATTTTTTACCATGGCCACAACTATTTAAGTACTCATACATAGTAAAGATGGCTAATTAAATCGGGAGATAAATATGACATTTAGGAGAGTTGAAAGGTATTTAAATATTAAAAAGAAACAGGCGGAAAATACTCCAATTTTATTTGTATTACTATGTGTTTTTATTATGTTTATTGGTTTTAGCGCTGTGGTTAGTGCTTCAGACGTAACAAACTGGCTTCATATTTCCAGTATTTCTGAGCCTGTGCCCCCGATCATAACGATGCAGCCTGTGAACCATACCTGTTTTATCGGAGAAACCGCAACATTTAGTGTTATGGCAACAGGAGCGGCACCGTTATATTATCAGTGGCAGAAGAATGGTGTGGATATCGATGGAGCAAATAGTCCATCTTATACAACTCCGCCCATGAGCATAGAAAGTAATGGTTCTACATACCGTGTTGTAGTAACAAATGACATCGGAACCATTACCAGTGATCAAGCAGAGTTAATCGTGGATCCAACTTTTCCAGTAATTACTGTTTGGTATGGGAATTCCCAGAAATTTGGACAGAAAGGTAATCCCCAAAAATGGGTAAATATCCTGGGTAATACGTATGATCCATCTGGCATAGCATCTTTGAATTATTCATTAAATAATGGAATTGTCCAAACCCTTTCTATTGGGCCTGATGGTAAGCGCCTGCAATCTAATGGTGATTTCAATATTGAGATCGACTATACAGAATTAAATTGCGGCAATAATCTGTTAATCATCAATGCGGCCAATAATGCTGGAAATGTCAAGACTGAAATTGCAATAGTGAATTACTCCTGCAATAATATATGGCCAAGAACCTACTCTATTAACTGGAACAGTGTGACTACCATACAGGACCATGTCCAGGTTGTCGATGGTCTATGGACCAAAGAGCCAAACAGTATCCGTCCCTCTATAATCGGATATGATCGTTTAGTTGCAATGGGGGATATTACATGGGATGACTATGAAGTAACGGTGCCGATCACTATCAATGAACCATTGAATTCTTCATCGCCATGGGGTCCAAATGTTGGTATTAGTATGAGGTGGCAGGGGCACTATGACGTGGATGGTAAACAGCCCAGGAATGAATGGTGGCCGCTCGGGGCGCTCGGAGTATATATATGGGTTCCCCAGCTGAATGACTACAGGTTGAGAATTATCGGAAATAACATGCAGCTAATCGCAAATGATGAGAGTGCAAAGGAATTAAGAGTTGGTGTTCCCTATATGTTCAAGATGAGAGCCCAGACGATCAATGCTAACACTATCTATTCCCTCAAAGTGTGGGAGGAGGACACTCCTGAACCTTTGGATTGGACCATCAGAGGTATCGGTGTCACAGGAGAACTAAAACATGGTTCTGTTTTGCTGGCTTCCCATTATGTTAACGCAAGCTTTGGAAATGTCACTATTATACCGGGACCTTTTAACGATCCTTTTCAAATCAGTAATATAGAAAGTATAGCAGATGCATCTTCTGTGACCATCAGATGGGGCACTAATGAGTTAGCAACGAGCGAAGTTGCGTACGGTTCGAGCACAGATTATGAATATGGAAGTATAGTGGACTCAACACGGGTAACTTCTCATAATATCACTCTGACGGATCTGACACCAGGAACAAATTATCACTATCAAATAACTTCTATTGATGAAGGTGGCCATCGAACAAATACATCTGACCTGACCTTTACTACTTTGCAGGATCCCTCAAACATCATCTCAGATGATTTCAGTGCCTCAACTCTGAATACAACATTGTGGACGGAATTTAATCCAAAAAATGACGCAATATTTGAGATGGTAGGTACCGGTACTTCTGATGCATTGTTATCCATTACAGTTCCTGCTGGAGTTTCTCATAATATATGGGAAGGTGGTAATTTCGCACCCCGTATTATGCAGGGTGCAGATAATACAGATTTCAAGGTTGAAATCAAATTTGAGTCTCCAATGATCTCTCAATTCCAAAGTCAGGGAGTTATTGTTCAACAGGATGATTCAAATTACTTGCGTTTTGATATTTTCACGAATGAGACTAATATAAGAGTTTTTGCTGCAAGTTTTACAGATGGAACTTTCAATAAAGAGAGAGATGTTATAATTTCCCCTGCTACTCCCTCATATCTTAGGGTAAAACGGCAGGGAGATCGGTGGACACTGTCGTATTCTCTCGATGGCACAAACTGGATAGCAGTTCCCAATTTCGACCATGCATTAACAGTAACCTCGGTAGGGCCTTTCGTGATGAACCATGGCAATCCGGAGAGCAGTTCACCAGCATTCACCGGATTTATAGATTATTTCTTCAATTCTGCCTCTCCTATTGTTCCCGAGGATCCAGGATTACCAACAATCAATGATAATACAACCACAGGAACTCATGTTCTAATAGAAGAAGCCACCGAAGAAGTTCCTCCAAATAAAAATAGTGGAAGTAGTGGAGTTAGTGGAAGTAGTGGAAGTAGTGGAAGTAGTGGTGGTGGTGGCGGAGGCTATTCCGGAGAAGACTTCTATAACATTATCCTATCAGAAACTGACAGGAAGAGCGTATACAAGAACTCTGAAGTGTCATTCGGGTTCGAACTGGACGGAAACATGGTCAA
>JAMJFV010000214.1 GCA_023544495.1 ANME-2 cluster archaeon | reverse complement strand
AGGGGTGGGGAATTCTAGACCGCCATAAATGGGGATTTTTACACCGCCGTTGACATAAATAACAAAAACGTAATGAATGACATGTATTTCATTTCATATTCACCAGATATTTTGAACGTGTTGGGTAAATATATACATGCCGTGTGTTTAATCTGGTTTATTTGAGTTTTTAAAGTTTAAAATGAATTTATATCAGTTTATATGGTTTTATATTGTATTTAAATATAATTTGGCGATAATATTATATTTAAATTGGAATTGAATCTGAATAATCCTTGCAAATAAAAAATAATTCCTACCAGCAAATTACCCTGTTCGAACCAAATATCATATCCACAATTTCACTATAATCCAGCAGAACGATATCAGTTTCAATTCCTCTTGCCTCAATATCTGCCCTGGCCGCGTATATCGTTATACCTGGAACCACAAGGTCATGATCAAGTACTCCGTCATGTATCAATAGTACGGCCAAGTTCCGAATTTTACCCTGGGCCTTTATGATATCAAGGGCGATAGTATCGCCATGCTCTTTGATCACGTGTAAGATCTTTACCAAGATATCACCACATCACAATCAGCAAGGATCCTGGCAATCTCATCCATCTGTGCCATCAAAATACTATCCCTGAGTTGCACGTTGTATTGCTCAACAGCGTCACTTTGGGCCACCAGTCTCATTTTCAAAATTTTGAAGGCTTCAAATTCCTTTTCAACATCAAGGGCACCTATCAATTCAGGCCTCGTCTTGCCTGCACTGACCACACCAGGTCCCAGGAATATTACGGTAACGATATTATCCTTCAGGGTGGCACCCACGCACATCCTGAGCCCTTCCTTGTTCCGAGCAGTATTAAAGGGAGGTTGCCTGATGACCACAGCAATGTTCTTTTTCATCTCAACCACCTAAAAAGTAAGGAAACGGTTACTATTATCGGTAAGTACCGCAAGGTCGTACTGGCTGCCCCATAGCACACATGGCACCCTGTCAAGTCCGCGCTGGGTGGCATTGTGGGCACACAACGACAGTTCCACGCCATTATTAACAAGGTCCAGAAATGGCTGATGTAATACATTATAAACGCCATCGGCCATCATGAAGATACCCACTTCATGACCCTGTTCCCGGGCGGCCCTGCTGATCTGGATGACACTGTGTGTATTCTGGTGGGACGGTGGCATTGTTAGCAGTATTCCCAGTTTCATAGTCATTATACTGCCAGACATGCCTAAAAGAGTTATGCCTTTTCCACGAATATCAGGTATTCTCCGTCCTGCTGCTCAACCGCAAGTAGTTTGTTGCCGCTTTTCCTGGACCACTGGTCAATGTTCTGCGGGGCAACGGGGTCATCGGCTATTACCTTGAGTATCTCACCCGGCTCGAGCGCATCAATCTGTTTCTTGGTGCGGACCAGGGGGTAGGGGCAGCATTCGCCCCTGACATCCAGTTCATGATCAGCTACAATATCTGTCACTACTTTCACCTGTTCGCTTTCATACACTAAAACTAAAATACCAGCGTAACATCACTTTCCAGTATCCTGTCAGTCAGTTCACTGATATTGGTCTTTTGTATACCTTCAATTATTTCAGTATCCTTGATACCACGCCTCTTAAGGTCCTGTTCCAGCACAAAGAAATCGAACAATTCAAGGTTGTTCTTGATCTCATTCTCAAGTGGTGGTATGTTCTTGCCCCACCGTGCCACATCGCCATATCCGGTCTGCTGACCTGTGACCACTGCATGCACTGCACCGCTCACGAAGGTAATACAGGCCTCGTTGTCGGCTGCAGCCTGTGTGGCTGCCAGTGGGATGGCACCGAACACTTCTTCTTTGCCGTATGGCGGCTGGGTTACTATAATATTCACTTTCTTGCTCATCTATATCACCCCATTAATATGGTTTTATCTGATTCGGCGATCCACTCGGCCAGGTCATAGAGCCCGCCAATGACCACGCCTTCGGTCTGAGTCTTGGTCACACCTCTGCTGTCCGTACATTTAATACAGGCTATGGCATCGGTCTTGGGTTGTTTCAGTCCTTTCTTGAGCACGTCTGCAAATATCTTCTCCACGGACGGGTATTCCCTGTGTCATTTTTTTACCTCCTTAGAACCATGCGGTCCTGTCATAGTTATCAACGATGAAATCCAGCAGTGTCTCTATCTCCTTGATCTCAACCCCATCAATGAGCTTGTCATAGATACCCCTTGACAGTACGCTCTTATCGTCAGCGAATACCGTAACACCCTTTTGCTGCAGGGCAGCGATGCGCTGTCCGAATTCATGTTCCCGGGCTGCGGTGACACCATCCTCTATCAGGTAGAGGGAGACGTCCGCGCCTTTGTTCTTTGCCTCATGAGCTATATCTACCACCAGTTCTGGTGTTTCGGTGGTAAAGGGATCCTTTGTTAATACTAGCAACAATTTAGTCATGTTTTTACCTCACGGAATTTTTTTATACGTTATGTCATTTCTATTATACACCGTCTGGATATATTTGTCATTAAAAGGGCAAGAATTACCCCAGTAATGCGTCAATATCCCTGTCCTCTTCCCTGAATTCCCGGCAAAGCTTCTGGTTCTCGTGCAGGTACAGGGTCGCATCCCGCTCTACCTGCCAGATGAAATCATCATCCAGTGTTGGGCCATTACCGTAACCCGGACATTCGTCAATGGGTTTCAAATGCAGTATCGGTTCATCGGCCTGCACTACTCCAGATATCTCGAACGGAAGCAACCTGCATACCAGGGGTTTGAACCCGTATATGGAACACTTGCAGTCATCATCCAGGAAGATACAGCCGTTGTCGCCTTTTTTCAGGAACAATCTTACCTTATCTTCATCAAAGTCTGCGAACTCGTTCCAGTCAAGTCCCTGGCGCTGGGAAATTTTCTTCACGTCAAAGATGGTCAATGGATTGCTGCGCCTGCAGCATGCTGCCCGGCAGTCTGTGTATTCGCATTCCCACTGTTCCACGTTCTCTGATATCTTTATCATGATTTCCTTTACCCGCCACTTACTGCAGGTAGTATT
>JAMJFV010000213.1 GCA_023544495.1 ANME-2 cluster archaeon | reverse complement strand
TGGATGAACAATTACAGGATCCCGGAGGATTTCGTATTTATTGACTGTAACGGCAACACCCTGCATATAGGCAGCCCTGTACGGTATACTGGTACGGGAACCACCGGTTTTGTCACTGACCTTGAGTTAAGGGAATGTGAAATGTGGGTCAAGCTGGACAGTACCGGTCTTACCTACCACTCCAGCACAATTGTGCTTATTGATGCCGGTAAGGTCAAAGTGAAAGGAAATTATGGTAACACTTCCCCTTCCGTAGCTGAGATGCACGAGGAAATGAAACGCAAGCTTCTTGGCGATGTCACAGGGGCCGATGACCGCAACATTATTGGCCATTGAATTTCGAAGTCTTTTTTAGGTATTGCAGCCCTTACGTGCTCATATGACTGAAAAAATGACCTATGTCCGCTCGGGCGTTGACATACATCTTGAGGAGAGAGCCATAAAAGCACTAGCTGCCGGTATCACATATAAGCGTACAGGCCTGGGTGCGCCTTTAACAGATATCGGTCACTATGCCGGTCTCATAAGTTTCGGCGAATATGCTCTGGGACTGGCTACAGACGGTGTTGGCTCCAAAGTGCTCATCGCCAATGTAATGCAGCGATGGAACACGGTGGGAATTGACTGCATTGCCATGAACGTCAACGACCTGCTGGCCATTGGTGCAGAACCCCTGTCCTTTGTTGACTACCTTGCCATCGCTAAACCCGATGAATATCAAATGGCACAGATAGGCGAAGGATTGCAGCAGGGTGCCCGGCTGAGCAGGATGACCATCGTAGGGGGGGAGACTGCAACTCTGCCAGAGATAGTCAACGGATTCGACCTGGCCGGCACCTGCCTGGGTGCTGTAAAAAAGGACCGTATCATCACCGGCGAGCACATCATAAAAGGTGATGTACTGGTTGGGGTCCCGTCTTCAGGTATCCATAGTAATGGATACACCCTTGTCCGCAAGATAATGGAACGGTCATCGTATGATTATCATGACCCGTTCCCCTACGATCCTAAGACTACTATCGGTGATGAGATGCTCATTCCCACACGCATATATATCGAGCTTCTGGATGTGATACAGGAATGTGATGTGCACGGCCTGGCCCACATAACGGGCAGCGGAGTGCTGAAACTTCGCAGGATAACAAACCTTGGTTTCAATATACATTCCCCGCTCGAGCCCCAGCCCATCTTCAGATTCCTGCAGGAAGAGGGTAATGTTGACGATCTTGAAATGTACAAAACCTTCAACATGGGCATGGGATTCCTGATAGTCCTGCCCGGAAAAGATGCACCTCGCGCTGCCGGGATAACCGGTGGCAGGATCGTGGGAGAGATCGTGGATTCAGGTATCAGGGTCGGCGATATGGAGTTTGAGTGATATATTTACCAGGGCATTCAACGCAATGACTCTGGCAGATCATCTTTTTCAAGCACGATCATACCTGTTTTCAGGTTTTCAGCTTCTTGCGGAGTCAGTTCCTGCTTTATTGCCCGCTCAGCTATAATGGCACTGTTGCCAAGCGGGTCTTCGATGATGATTGTAATAGCCCGTACACCTCGTTTCACTTCATCCAGTGCAGTTAATATTTCATGGGCCCGGTCAGTTGTCCGGGGCGGCTCATCTATCCAGCGGCTCACCATGCCCAGTACTTCCTCTACGCGGCAGAGCACTCCCTCCACATTGGATATGAAGGATTCACTGGCAGAGCCTGGTTCTATATCAATGCCCAGCTCAGGTATCCGTATCGTACCTGATGAGGAACGTATTACCCTGGCATCCAGATCAGCCAATGACTCGACTCTCAGCGTGTACTTTACCGGTTCGCGCTGGCTAAGTACCATGGTATCAGCATATTTAAACCCACAATTACAGTGAGCACTGTTAATGACGATCTCACCAAAAAAAGGAATATTGTCTACATACCAGGTGAGTACAATATCACTCTGGCATAATGGACATGTTGTCCTGGTTAAAATTGGTTCGATGACCTGATTCACCTTTTGACACCGATTATTTTTGAGCGATTTATCCTTACACCCATCGGAGCCACGATAACCTGGTCTTCCCCAATACCGGCAATATCTCCGTGAGTATCCTCGACTACCTGCTTGAGTTCCTTAATTGCCCGGTCCAGATTGAATTTATCCTGCTTTATCAGGGATATATCCACCAGCAATACATTTCCATTATATATCTCTTTTTTCAGATCTGGTATATCATTCAGGTTATTGAGCTCTGCAATTCGGATATACATCTCTGCAGGTTCATTTTCAACAACCTCTTCATAATCGCTGAGGTCAAGATCCACATATTCGTCACTTACTGATTTTGAAGATGACGCGCCACCGAATATTTTCTTGAGTGCTACCATACTATTGTCCCCTGAATAATTTGATTAGGATAATTTAGTTTACTATACCTGTGCCACTACATATATATTTTGATATATCACACCTGTATATTCCACAATTTATCGCCTACAATGTGTACCGTCCTGATCGCTTTCCCGCTCCCTTTGGTCATCTGGTCCCCTGGTACCAGTGCACGACCCACGGCTAAAGCTTTACCGTGGGTCTCTTCAGTGACTATTACGAAATCCCCTTCTGCTATACCCGGGTCCGCAGACACAATACCCGGTTTCATAACGTCGGCACCCTTAACCACAAAAGGTATGGCTCCTGCATCAACAGTAACTACCCTCCTGTCCGGTTTTAGTTTCAGTGCTCCTTTTACTGTGAAGAACGGCTCACCGTCCATTATGAAAAATAGAGGTTCACTATCAACAAGCAGCAGTTCATATTCATCGGTGATCGCGATCTCAAACTTTTTATTGGTAAGTGTGGTTTGTGCATCTGTCAATAATTCCCCGATCTTACGTATCATGTCTTTTGACTGGCTTTTTCGTAACTGATGTCTGGCTCTAATTTTCACGTCTGTTATACCTCTGGATTCGATAGTTATAAGTATGTCTATTACTACTTTGAAGCACTATAAATTGGATAAGCATTTAAGTTTTTGTAGCGCAATCGAATGTGAAGCAT
>JAMJFV010000212.1 GCA_023544495.1 ANME-2 cluster archaeon | reverse complement strand
GATACAAGCCCTTTCAACACCAATTTACAGACCCACGAAATCGCTGGATTTTGGCATTTCAGTCTTTAATCCTTTTCGCTGTCGTATCTTTGTTACAACATCCTTTAGTAAACTCATTGGAAGGGGTTCAAATCCTGCAAATTCCGTGCTCCATGAAGCTCTTCCTTCAGTTGCAGAGCGGATATCACCGGCAAATCCGAACAGTTCAGCCACCGGAGCCTTGCTTTCAATAATGGTCATATCCCCTTCCTGGGTCATGTTATTGATAACACCTCTGCGTCCCTGTATCTCTGAAGTAGCCCCCCCCATATTGTTCTGCGGTGTCTGGATAAAGACCTTCTGGTAGGGTTCAAGCAGCGTATCATCTGCTGATAACATGGCTGCCTGTATAGCAGATCGAACTGCAGGAATTACCTGTGCAGGACCCCTGTGCACTGCATCTTCATGGAGTTTTGCATCAACGAGCTTTACCTTTATTGCCTGGCATGGCTCCCTGCTGAGGGGGCCTCCTACCATAACCTCTTCAAAACCATCTATTACCAGTTCCATGGTCTCGTTCAGGTACTGGATACCTTTGGTCATATCGATCAGGATATTCGACTCATACATCGAAACAATACCTTTTGCTTCATCTTTATTGAAACCTACTTCCATGAACTTTTCACGCCGTTCCACCTCGGGCATACGCATGGATACATCACCGGATTTGATAAGGTTCACGACATCATTGGAAAGAGGTTCCACTTCTATATAGAACCGGTTGTGCCGATTTGGACTCTTGCCTTCCACCGGACCCGCATGTTTCTGCACTGTTTCCCTGTACACCACAATAGGCGGACTGGTAGTGATCTCCACACCTTTATCCCTCTCTATCCTGTGGGCAATGACCTCGAGATGGAGTTCGCCCATACCTGACATCAGGTGTTCTCCTGTCTCTTCATTGATAGTGACCTTAAGGGTATTGTCCTCTTTGGCCACCTGCCTCAGCACTTCCACCAGTTTTGGCAGATCCTTCATGTGCTTTGCCTCAACAGCCACGGTTACCACAGGTTCGCTGGCATGCTTAATGGATTCGAACGGGATCATATCAGCCTTGCTTGAAACGGTCGCGCCCACATATGCATCTTTCAGACCGGTAACTGCTGCGATGTTGCCGGCCGGTATCTTCTCAACTTCAAGTCGCTCGGGACCTATAAATATACCCACCTGCTGCAATCTGTTGATCTTGGGTGAGCCGGAAACGTTCAGTTCCATGCCTCTTTTCAGGGTACCGCTGAACAACCTGCCTGTTGCGACCTCACCTGCGTGGGGGTCCAGAGAGATATTGGTGACCATTAATGCCACATCACCATCCCTGTTTGCAGACATCATATCCTTACCTTCCCGGGTTTGTTTATCACCATGCCATATCACATTCACCCTGTCACTCTGGGCATCCAGTGGATTGGGAAGGTACTTAATCACCATGTCATTCAATACTTCATGCAGCGGGCATCTTTCTGCAAGTTCCTTCATCTTCCCTTCTTTACAGTAATTATATACATCTGCAAACCCTACACCGGATTTTTTCATGTACGGTACACTGATGGCCCAGTTATACAGGGCAGAACCGAATGCCACTGTGCCCTCGGCCGCATCCATTCGCCAGCCTGCTTTGTATTTCTCCTCGTTCATACCCTTAATGAGCTTATTCACGTGGTCAATGACCTTACCCAGCCTGATCTGCATCTCCTGGGCGTCTACCTGCAGTTCGTTTATCAGTCTGTCAACCTTATTGACGAACAGTACTGGCTTCACATGTTCTTTTAGTGCCTGCCTGAGCACGGTCTCGGTCTGGGGCATAGTGCCTTCCACTGCATCCACTACAACCACAGCACCATCCACGGCTCTCATGGCCCTGGTCACGTCACCGCCGAAGTCCACATGGCCCGGTGTATCAATAAGATTGATAAGATATTCATTGTCCTCATACGTATGTACCATAGATACACAGGCAGAGTCAATGGTTATGCCCCTCGACTGTTCTTCTTCATCTGAATCAGTGAACAACTGTTTGCCTGCCAGTTCCATTGAAATCATACCGGCACCGGCAAGGATATTATCTGTAAGGGTAGTTTTACCGTGGTCGATATGTGCCACTATACCGATATTCCGGATATGTTCCGGGTCATTCATGAGCACGGTCACGCGCTCAACCATCTTTTTCCTTCGTCCCATCTCAATTTCCTCTGAAAAGTCTTAACATCTTGATAAATATGTAAAAATTCACATACTTTCAATATGATCGTCCTAAAAAGCAATTGCAGCATACCTGAAATATGCCGCATTATACCATTTACCGTGCAGCCTTTGCAACCCGTTCCTTTCCTTCTTTCTTGTTTATGGAATAGGACTTGACATCGTAATTCGCTGCTGCAATTATCTCGGTTGCCAGAGTCTCTTCAATAGGACGCCGGCTTTTAAAGGCTGATTTTTGTGCACCCTGCGCGATAAGTTTCAATGCAACATCCACCCTGCGCTGTGGAGCACTGTCCACTGCCTTGGGTACTGCAATACCGCCATATTTCAATCTTACCGTTTCTTCCCTGGGTCCGGCATTGATAATAGCATTGACCAATACCTGAATGGGATTATTCTTGGTCTTCTTGTTGATAATATCAAAGGCATCACTGACAATACTATATGTGGTCATCTTCTTGCCAGTGTTGTGCTCGGTCAGCATCATCTTATTGATGAGCCTTTCCACAATATGCTGGTTCGATTTATTGAACTGCTGCCTTGCATGTTTCCCGCCGGAATAGGGCAAAATAACAGGAGTAGTATTGATATATCTCTTGAGACTGATATCATTAACCTCCACTTCAGTTGAATCCCATTTATCAAATAATTTGTACATATATCTACCTCATTGGTTTTTCCTTACGATTGATAACCATCTGTTTAAGAGGTACATTATTCACAGCAGTCACTTTGAACCGGACACCGGGAATATCACCCATTGCACCGCCCATCCGACCGCCAATGCGCTCCACGGTGACCTCATCA
>JAMJFV010000211.1 GCA_023544495.1 ANME-2 cluster archaeon | reverse complement strand
CCATGGCCCCATGCACAATATCACCAAACCTGACCCTTCGGCAGGAACATTAGGACCCACAGAGGACTCCCACTGTACCACCTGCCATCAGTCCTATACCCAGCACAACACGACCGTGGCATGTACTGACTGCCACACCGAGGATGTACATGTAATAAAATATTTCGACACTTCAGGCGGCAACACCACAACCAAAGCCCAGGCAGGCAACTGTAGCACCTGCCACCAGAAGTCTTCAATGGATTCGCGAATAACGTCACCCAGAACTCCGCCGAAGGTCCGGGATACCACCCTGCACAGCAGCAACAGCTATAACGGGACCCTCTGGGACAGCGGCACCGACTACTGGACCAATACAACAGAAAAATCAAGATGCTATTATTGTCACGGTAATACAACACATAATAGTGTAGCGTTAGGATATCCTGATTCTTTCAAGGGCAGCAACACCGTAGGTAGCACCCTGGACGACAGTACCTGGTGCGCAGCCTGCCATTACTCAGGTTTCTCCGCAAATTACAACAACATGCTCGCAACAATGTCACCAGTACCGCCCAATATTACTGCCAA
Source organism: ANME-2 cluster archaeon (assembly GCA_023544495.1). Lineage (GTDB taxonomy): Archaea > Halobacteriota > Methanosarcinia > Methanosarcinales > Methanocomedenaceae > Methanocomedens_B. Next base: position 2,512 of record JAMJFV010000211.1, on the reverse strand, counting down.
CCTCAGTGGAACAGGCGACGATGGCACAACATACTATTATAACCATACCCTGCAAAATTATTATGACAGCAGGTGCGTGCGTTGCCACTGGAACAGCGTTGCAGCCAAACCCGTCACCATCTCTGCCCTGATGCACAATGTTTCAGCCAGCATCGGTGGCCCGGATTGTGTGAGCTGCCACGACCTTGGCAAGGACGAGCCCAGGGTAGATGTCTCAGCCATGAACGCCAGCATCAGCATCCATGCAAACCTGAACAGCGGGGCTGCAGATACGACCGGTAATACTGATAATAAGATGTGCTGGGGATGCCACCAGACCGACGGTACCCAGCCGTTAGCCCATCCTGATAAGATGGATATCCCTTATACGTGTTATGAATGCCACGACGGCAGTGCACCCGCGCATGTAAGCGGGGCACTCACAGTCAGTGAACACTTCAAATCAGGGACAGATATCCAGTCCCTCACATCAGCAACAGACGACAGCGCTTCATGCGTGAGCTGTCACAGTCTCAGCGAGATGAGGAGCACAACATATACAGAACCATCATCAACCGACCTGACAAATAATTCCCTTGCCGCACATTATGGTATTCAAAGAGGAGCTGATACAACAATAGTGGTCGGAGGCGTTGTGAACTGTTCCTACTGCCACATGGACACGAACACCGTTTTCGAATTTGCCAGCGCGGCCAGGAAGGACATGAAGAACCATACCGATAATGCAGCAACAACACCCGGTTGTACCAATGCCAACTGCCATAATACCGGCAGAATGCACGATTCATCCCTGGCCAAACCTGCTCTTTCGGACACTCTCTGTAAGACCTGTCACAATACGAAATCCGAACACAATGGCGCCTCAGCAGGAGTATACTGCCTTGACTGCCACAATGGTTCAGCGGCACCCGTATCAGATATCCATGATATTAAATTCATCCAGACAGACGATACCTATGTGAACAATACCAACAATGCGGCACCTGCCAACTGTACATCCTGCCACCAGCAGACCCTGGCAGCTTCCGGCAATTTCACTGATGCACCCGGTGTCAATGACCCGATGATGCACAGTAATGATATCCTGAACGGCTCTAAATGGGGCACATACTGGAATACCACTACAGCACCCAATAGTTCATGCTGGTACTGTCACGGTGACAGCCGGCATAATGCGACAGCACTGGGTAATATTGATAATTTCCGGGGAGGTAATGCCGTAGGTGCAGTTGACCTCGCAACAACCACCTGGTGCCTGGGTTGCCACCTCAACGGTTCCACCAATTACAATACTATGCTGGGCAACATGTCTCCTGTACCACCTTCGGTCACCAATGTTTCAAATGACCCCAATTATCCTGGTGGAAATGCCGTAGACCATACAGATGCAAACTTTGTCAAGTCCAATGATGATGATTGTGCCAGCTGCCATGCAGGGGATACGACCAATGCTACAACCTTCATGCACAATCTCAGTGCGGCCACAGGTTGTACAGCCTGTCATGAACAGCCACCCAACGGTTCTGTACAGTACAATACAAGAGGCGCTCATGTTATCCATAATAGTTCAATTTTCCAGACCTACTATGGAGCACTTGGAGAGGATATTGGCTGTAATTACTGTCATAATGGTGCCGGCAGCAGTGAAAGCCATCCACAGTATGACGGCAGTGCAGATGTTTCAACTAACGGCAGCGCAACCATATCCACTTACAACCTGAACGCTTCAGCAGGTAACGATGATACTTGCAGCGGAGTATCCTGTCATGCCAATAGTGCGATCAGCGCTTCAGCAAATGTTGGTACAGCTCTGTGGAATGCCACATTAGGTTGTGACAACTGCCATTCGACCCAATCCACTGGTTTACCTCCAACAGGTAACCACAGTGTCCACAATACCACTGAAGGCTATACCTGTGATACCTGCCATGGTGCGGGAGCTTCAACCGGGACCCAGACAGCTCACAAGACAAATGCCACTATTGACATTGATTTCACAGGTCTTGCTTCGAGCGGCAGTATAGCCAGTGGCAATTGTACTGTATATTGTCACTCACCCAATCCCACTTATGATCCAAAGCCAACACCGACCTGGAATATAACAAATGTCACATGCGGCGATTGTCATAGTATTCCACCGACTCCATTCACTACAAGAAACAATGTTGCACATACAACCAGTACCAATTGTGATAGCTGTCACGGTGCCAATGCATCGACAGGTTCACATACTTCACATATTAACGGGTCCATCGAAGCCAGTGCAGGTGGTCCCAATTGTGTAAGCTGCCACAATGGTGCCGGCGCCAATAAGATAAACATGACACTGTTCACCCAATCGCCACACATGAACATCAGTAATGGTAATGCCACAAACAATAAACAGTGTTATACATGCCACAGGGACGGTACAGCTCCATCAGAAGCTACCGGCCAGGCAGAGCATACCTCCAAAACGATACGGTACAATGCTTCAAATCTGTCATGTGCCGACAGCGCATGTCACGGTAAT
>JAMJFV010000210.1 GCA_023544495.1 ANME-2 cluster archaeon | reverse complement strand
CATGGTAACCTCAAATAGTCCCAATTCACGTTTTAATTTTATTACTTGACCCATGCAGTTCCTCTTTATCTTCCTTTATAGAAAGAGATTCTTATGGAATGAGTGTGTACAATATGTGGTGTTATTTTGACAATTGCAGTTTCAGAAAAATTCCGTTATCAAGTATCTTCGTTGAAGAAAAGCTAATTTCAAGGGACGATATGATCTTTTCCACTTCTTTGACCGTAATGGAAGAATGGGTCCTTACAATGTTGAGAAAAATGAACGACATCAACCACCCGTATTTCCTTTTCAGTTTGGTATCTGTTTCTTTGGACGTATCCCGCCTTATATCATAGATCCATGCTTCACCATTCTTTTTTAGAACACGGTGGATCTCAGTTATATATACAGCGGGATGTAACCAGTGGTGTAAACTCAAAGTACTCAACACGAGATCAAAATGTCCGTCATCAAATGGCAGTTCGGCTGCACTGGCAAGGTGAAATTCCATGCGGTCAGATAACCCCATATTGATTGCATTTTTATTCGCTATCTTTACCATACCGGGAGATATGTCAATACCGGTTATTTCCAAACGGGACGATTTTCCGGCGATCTCGATGGGAAGATAGCCAGGACCGGTTCCCACATCCAGCACTGTTCCAGAAGTGATTTTTGAAGTCACATCGTCTGCCACGTCTTTATACAGGTCCCTCATAATAGGGTTCTTCTTTGCGATCCAGGAATATATCCTTGCTCCGGGAGAAGGGATACCCTCAATTTTCAGGAATGTATTCATATTCATACGTATTTCCGGACAACAGCATTATAAATAAGAGCGATTATGGCTCCTGCGATCGCACCGTCGACAAATCCCCAAAGTGCTCCAATGATGCCACCAATAAAGGTACTGTTATACCCAAGGTAGACCGGTGATATTATTTCAACAAGGTCAGTTCCCCATCCGAATATTGATGCCCAGCCAAGCAGGAGCAGGTAAAGTGCACAGGTACCGCCTATTCCAAGGCTCAGGGCTTTTACACTTAATTCTTCCATGAATATCCCCTAATATATGTAGAAATTAACGTGAGAATTGTTAATCTTTTGGGTATAACATGGCACATTACGAGGCTCTCATGAAGGTGGCCCCCATCCTTCATGTCAGATAAGCCACGATCCCAATAGAACACAGTTCACCAGAAACACTCAAATACAGCTTCATTCCATAAAAATAACATGCGATCTCTATGGACAAGGTTGACAGTTCACAATTCCAGGGTTATCTGGTAGGCCAGGTAATTGCCGCAAGCGTGGGCGCCCTCTTGCTCGCTCTTGAAGACTTTGGCGGGTTCTATTCCAGGAACTATTATCTGGGCGTTGAGACCTATGGATATATCTACCTCGGCTCAGGTGTCCTGACCACGGTCCTGATACTCATGGGACTGGCAGGCCTGCTCATATCCTTCCGTGCCGCCATTATCAGTCTTCAGGCAAAGGACAGCGCCACGTTTGAAATGCTTGAACACAATGCGCGCACATCAATGAAGGGCGCGGGTTTCACGGTGTTGCTCTCAGCCCTTGGTGCAATCGTATTTGCCATAAGTTCCACCATTGACGAAACTGACTGGTGGCTGGACGGAGGGTTCTATGGAGCGTTCATTGGCGGTCTACTGGTATTCTTCTTTGGCAAGCTTATACTGGACAGGATAAATACCTGATATTCGTCTGGGCGCTCATTATATTATATATTGAATGGCTAAACTTTTCTACATGAAATGTCATAATCATCTGCATTGACCTGCCGGAGAGAAACAGAATGGAGAAAAGCATTACATATTTCGATAAGCCAGGGAAAGAGAACACCGATACCGTAATTGAAGTTGTCAGGAACCGCGTCCGCGCACTGGATATCAGGGAAGTGGTCGTGGCAAGCACCACAGGTAAGACAGGAGTGGCCATAGCAGAAGCCCTGCAGGAGGAGGATGTCAACCTGGTTGTGGTAACCCACCAGTACGGAGCCCATGATGAAGGTCAATGGGATATGGATAGCAAGTATGTTTCACGTTTGAATGAACTTGGCGTGGAGATCGTCTCCCAGTCCCACATGTTCTCAGGTATCGAGAAATCCCTGTCCAGGGAGACGGGCGGCATCAGCAGGATAGAGATAGTGGCCGACACCCTGCGCAAGCTCTTTGGCAAAGGTTTCAAAGTAGCAGTGGAGATAGCGATCATGGCGGCGGATTCCGGTGCCCTGACCATGGAAGGCGAGGTCATCGCTGTAGGCGGGACCTCATACGGTGCCGACGTGGCCTGTGTTATCAAACCCGCCCATTCCAACAACTTCTATGATCTGCAGATACGGGAGATCCTCTGCATGCCAAGGGAAAAGTAAGAATATCTAAAAATTCACGTATACGATGTATGAAATGTAACCACAAATCCCTTAAATGGCTAAGGAACAATTAGTTCTAATCAAGAGGTGTCAATAAACATATGAGAAAATGGAACACAGACTGGGGATTGCAGGGCAGGATGCTGTTCACCATGTTCCTGCTTGCAGCAGTGTACCTGTTATTCCTGGCATTTTTATCGTACCAGGGTGCAGGGATGAATGTCATGATCATCTTTATTGGAGGATTCATGTTCATCCAGTATTTCCTGTCAGATAAACTGGTCCTGATGAGCATGGGGGCCAAGGTGGTATCCGAAAGTGAGGAGCCACGGCTCCATGAAATGGTCTCGCGGCTCTGTGCCATGGCCGATATTCCAAAACCAAGAGTGGCTGTGGTCAACAGCCCGATACCCAATGCTTTTGCAACGGGCCGCAGTCCGAAGAAGGCCGTGGTAGCTGTAACTACCGGTATTATGAAAACCCTGAACCCCGGCGAACTGGAAGCAGTTATCGCCCATGAACTGAGCCATGTAAAAAACCGGGACGTCATGGTAATAACCATTGCCAGTTTCCTCTCGACAGTGGCTTTCTTCCTTGTGCGGTATCTTTTGTTCTTCGGCGGAGGGGGCAGAGACAGGCAGTCCGGCGGCATCATGGGGGTATGGCTGGTATCCATATTGGTCTGGGTCATAAGTCTCATGCTTATCAGGACCCTT
>JAMJFV010000020.1 GCA_023544495.1 ANME-2 cluster archaeon | reverse complement strand
AGTCAATGAAGCATTCCGGTACTGACCTTGAAGAGAAGATACGGCTGGCCCCCAAACCCATGGATGCCAAAGAACTTGCATGGACCAGACCACTGCCGCCAGACTGGGACGGAATAAAAGAAAGTATCATGTTATCGGCACTCCGGGCCAAGTTCGGCCAGCACCAGGAACTTGCCAGAAAACTGCTGGATACCGGTGATGCCCGTCTGCACGAGGATTCGCCTACAGACAGGTACTGGGGGGTGAAGGGGCTGGACAGGATGGGTGTCCTGCTCATGCAGGTAAGGGATGAACTGCGGGAGGCAAATAATGGATGAAGGCCAGGCTAAGACATCCGCACTCATAGCCGCCACACTGGCATCATTCCTTACCCCCTTCATGGGCTCATCCGTGGTTATTGCGCTCAGGTACATTGACATCGAATTTTCTGTGGATGCTGTGCTGCTGAGCTGGATCGCCACATCGTATTTACTGGCCGCTGCAGTGTTCCTGGTCCCATTCGGGAGAATAGCAGATATCTATGGAAGGAAAAAAATATTCATCTATGGCATCGTGATATTTACGGTCTCTTCATTCCTCTGCGCATTATCACCTTCGGTCATTGTCCTTATCATTTTCAGGATCGTGCAGGGAATGGGAAGTGCAATGATATTCGGGACCGCTGTTGCCATTGTGACATCAGTATTCCCGGTGGGAGAGCGGGGACGGGCCCTGGGAATAAACGTTGCGGCAGTCTATCTGGGGCTTACCCTGGGACCATTCCTTGGCGGCTTCCTTACCCAGCATTTCGGGTGGCGGAGTATCTTTCTGGTAAATGTTCCTCTCGGCTTGATCGTTATCTTCTTCACCATCTGGAAAATGAAGGGGGAATGGGCAGATGCACAAGGGGAACGTTTTGACCTGAGAGGTTCGATCATGTACGGAATTGCACTGGTATCTCTCATGTACGGTCTTTCCCTGCTCCCCTCTATCCCGGGTGCCTGGCTGGTACTTTTCGGTATTGCAGGGATAGTGCTGTTCATCTCCTGGGAAAAAAAAGTGGATCATCCAGTTGTGGATATGAACATTTTCAGCAGTAACAGGACCTTTACGTTCTCCAATCTGGCAGCTCTTATCCAATATTCTGCCACGTTTGCGGTCTCGTTCCTTTTAAGCCTCTATCTCCAGTATATTAAGGGAATGCCCCCCCAAAGTGCAGGTATGGTGCTGGTGGCACAGCCTTTTGTGATGACGGTCCTCTCACCTATGGCAGGTAAGCTCTCAGACAGGGTCGAGCCGCGAGCAGTGGCTTCAATGGGCATGGCAGTAATGACAATTGGGCTATTCCTGTTCTCCCTACTGGACACTGAAACGACCCTGACATTCATTGTACTCAACCTGATCTTACTTGGCTTTGGGTATGCTCTGTTCTCTTCACCCAACGCCAATGCGATAATGACCAGTGTGGAAAAGAGATATTATGGAATTGCTTCCGGAACACTCGGTACGACGCGGCTGGTGGGGCAGATGCTGAGTATGGGAATTGCCATGTTATTATTTGCATTATTTATCGGCAGGGCCCAGATAACACCGGAATATTATGCTCCATTTGTTGAAAGTGTAAGGGCTGCTTTCTTATTATTTGCGGGTCTGTGTTTTATCGGGATATTTGCATCCCTTGCCAGAGGAACGATCAGGTGAATATTTTACCGTACTTGAATATTTTACCGTACTATATATAGTATACCATGTTTCCTCCCTGAATAGATCTACAAATAAGTCCCTCTCAGACCCTTCCATAATCATCGTCGAACCTGATGATATCATCCTCACCAACATATTCTCCCAGCTGCACCTCAATGATCTCCAGCGGGAATTTTCCAGGATTTGAGAGCCTGTGCTTCACTCCCGATTTTATGAAGGTACTTTCACCATTGTGCAGGAAGAACTTTTCCTTTCCTTTCATCACGCATGCCGTGCCTGATACTACAACCCAGTGCTCACTACGGTGGTGGTGAAGCTGCAGGCTCAATGTTTTATTGGGAATTACCGTGATCTTTTTTATCAGGTATCGTTCAGAATTCTCCATTAAAGTATAGAAACCCCACGGGCGGTACACCGTCCTGTGAAAAATTGCCCGTTCATCCTGCCGTTCATTAAGGGTATTCACAACATCCTTCACTTTCTCACAGCTCTCCCTTGGACACACAAGCAGAGCATCGGGAGTATTGACCACTACCATATTGTCGACATCGATCAATGAGATCAATTTAGGATCCATGGACAGGATAATATTGCCCGATGAGTTCATTGACGCATCTTCATTACCGAACACTGCGTTGTTTTGTTCATCTTTCTCGAATTCTTCGAACATCGAATCGAAATTACCTACGTCACTCCAGTTACAGTTCAGTTCGACTACTGCCACATTTTGAGACTTTTCCATAAGACCGTAATCAATAGATATGGGCTGAACACTTCTATAGATCTCATCGATATTCTTCCCTGATCTGAACTCATGTACTATATCCGGGGAATGTTCGATTGTTTCTGACAGGAAGCGGTCAGTGTCGAACAGGAACATCCCACTGTTCCATAGATAACCTTTTTCCACGTACTTCTTTGCCAGTTCCTCATCAGGTTTTTCAATAAATTCTGCAACGGTAAATCCCATCTTCACAGACGTATCGGGCTTTATATATCCGTAACCACAATGGGGAGATTTTGGAACGATCCCGAACGTGATGAGATAATCCTCTGCCAGTTCCCTGGCATTTTGAATCGTGGTAATTGCACTGGTATCCATGATGTGATCTGATGGAAATACTCCCACGACAGACCTTCCAAATTTTTTAACAATTTCAGAGATCCCGAAAAAAATGGCAGGTAACGTACCCTTCCCTTCAGGTTCAATGAGAATATTCTCTAAATGAAAGTCGAATCCCATTTCTTCCATTTGTCCCTGTACAAAGAACTTCTGAGATTCATTTGTGACCACAAATATCTCAGAAATATCGGATAACTGAATACACCGTCTTACTGTGTCCTGAAACAGGGATGATCGCCCGAACTTTAAGAATTGTTTGGGATATTGTTCTCTGCTCAGTGGCCAAAGCCGGGTACCAGATCCACCAGCTAAAATGATAGATTTCATGTACATATCACTCCTTTTACTGAATCTTTTTCTGATCTAACACAATGTTATTGTATGGATTTTTTCAGTTTATTGCTCAAATAAAATTTGGTTATCGCACCAGAACACCAGCGTACTGATCAATGCTATAAGCATCATCCGACACTACTCACTTCCTCGAGGTACAGTACCTGGCCGCCTCAACCCGGAGCAGAAAGGCCTGCACCAGGTCGATGAGGTGACAGGCATCAGATAAGAGTCACCAGCGATGAGGAAGTCATTATTTAATGGTTTCATATATTGCATTGGATTCTTTATAAGATGGTGAGGATTAAAAATGCTTCGGAGGATATAAGGAACATATATGCAGGATAATTGTCTGCCTTCCCATTGGCATCAAGTATATATTCAGTACATCTCTCTCCTGTCCTGGAAGGTACAATTACACAAAGGACCAGCATTGAACAGATAATCGGTACATATTTGATAGTTCAGGTTTAGAAGGATGATTGATCAGCTATATAACCCAGGTAAAAAGTACATAACCTTCATATCTTTTCAATTACTGGTGAACTCAATGAGCATGAATATTACCCGGAAGATAATCTCATCCCATCTCGCCGAAGGCGAGATGATCCCCGGCAGGGAGATAGCAATAACGATAGACCAGACCCTTACCCAGGATGCTACCGGTACCATGGCGTACCTCCAGTTCGAAGCACTTGACATCCCACGGGTAAAGGTGCCCCTGGCAGTCAGTTACGTTGACCACAATATGCTGCAGGCAGGATTTGAGAATGCCGATGACCATCGTTTTCTGCAGACATTTGCTTTTAAATACGGCATCTACTACTCAAAACCCGGTAACGGTATATGCCATCAGGTAAACCTTGAGCGTTTTTCAAAACCAGGCAACACCATGATCGGCTCTGACAGCCATACACCAACCGGGGGCGGCGCCGGCATGCTTGCAATCGGAGTGGGCGGCCTGGACGTGGCAGTGGTCATGGGCGGTGCACCCTATTACCTGAAGATGCCAATCGTGGTTGGAGTAAAACTGAGCGGTAAGCTTAAACCCTGGGTAAGTGCCAAGGATGTCATTCTGGAGATGCTGCGACAGTGTACGGTAAAAGGAGGCGTTGGCAAGGTCTTTGAATACTACGGGCCTGGCATTGCCACCTTAACAGTACCAGAGCGGGCAACCATCACGAACATGGGGGCAGAACTGGGAGCTACAAGTTCCATCTTCCCATCAGATGACGTGACAAAAGAGTTTTTCAGGATGCAGGGCAGGCTTGAGGATTGGCGTGAAATATCTGCCGATGACGATGCAGAATATAACGAACATATCGAGATAAACCTGGACGAACTGGAGCCCATGATAGCAAAACCCGGTTCTCCTGATGCCGTGGTAAAGGTGTCTGAAGTGGAAGGCACTCTGGTGCAGCAAGTAATAATCGGTTCATGCACCAATTCCAGTTACAAGGATCTCATGATAGTGGCTGAAGCTTTGAAAGGCAAGAAGGTCAATCAGGATGTGAGCCTTCACATCACACCCGGTTCCAGACAGGTACTGGAGACCATAATCCGCAATGGAGCACTGGCTGATATGGTATCTGCCGGTGCGCGTATCATGGAGACCACCTGTGACGGCTGCATCGGGCTGGGTTCGTCCCCACCATCGAATTCGGTATCTGTCAGGTCCTTTAACCGAAACTGGGAAGGGCGTTCCGGTACCATGGATGACAGTGTATACCTGGCCAGTCCGGAGGTATGTGTGGCTGCTGCCCTGAACGGGAAAATAACTGACCCGAGGAAACTGGGTGAGTACCCTGAAATTGTGTGGCCGGATACTTTTGTGGCAGATGATTCCATGATTATCAGTCCATCAGACAACCCCGACTCGGTTGAAGTGATACGGGGTCCGAATATCAAACCCCTGCCAAAAGCAAAACCCTTATCCTCGGACCTTGAGGGTAAAATTCTCATCAAGTTAGAGGATGGCATCAGCACGGATTGTATCATGCCGGCAGGACCTAAAATACTACCTCTGCGCAGTAACATTCCAGCAATCTGCGAGTTTGTATTCTCACAGGTGGACGCAGATTTTCCGACCAGAGCTAAGGAGATGCAGGGCGGATTTATTGTTGGCGGCGAGAACTATGGCCAGGGTTCCAGTCGGGAACATGCTGCTCTGGCACCAATGTATCTGGGTGTGAAGGCTGTTATTGCCAAATCCTTTGCCAGGATACACAAGGCCAATCTTGTGAACTTTGGCATATTGCCACTGGAATTTGCCGGCCCTGCAGGGTATGATGCAATGGAGCAGGGAGACGTTATAAGGTTCAGCAGGGTCAGGGAACTGATCGAAAGCGGTGCCACTGCTTTACCTGTGAAGGTGGGAACGAACACCATTGAATGTACCCTGGATATTTCTGACAGACAGCGTGAGGTCATACTGGCGGGCGGGCTGCTGAACTATACGAAGATGAAGCACAGTTAGGAACAGTGGACCGCACCATGTTTCCTGTACTATCAGTTCGTTTTCGATGCCATGAAATATGCGTCGATCGCTGCCACGATAGCAATGAGCGGGCTGCCTGATAATCCGGTTATGATCCCTATAAATACAGCTAACGTGAATATTCCAATACCTCGTAACAGGTGCCCTGCATAGAATTGTCCCAGACCTGGTATGATCAGTGAGAACAGTGCCGCCAATAATGGACTTGCCATGATAATTCCTCGTATTGTATCACCAATATTCATGGGTGCATATACTTAACCGTTGGACCAGAGTATATTACGCAATATACTGTAGCTGGATATCCGACATTGTTTTTGTTTCCTCTGAACATCGATCAATAATAAAAAGAAGCTGTAAATTTTATCATACTAATTGTTAAATATATTTTACAGAACCCCTTTATTTCCAGTGGAAATATATTTAGAGACTTATAATAATAATAGTAATGATGATGATGAATTTTTTACAAGCCAAAATTGCAGGTGGTACATGTTCTGAACAAAGTAATATCGATCACTGTTGAGGACCCGACGCAAAGACCCATAAACACCATGAAGGTTCATTATTTCACTATTGTTCATTATCAAATACTTTTAAATGCTAATACGTAGTATTTTAGGTTGGGAAGTGTGATACAAAAACACGACCAGGAAAAGATGAGTAAATGGATACATTCGATATAATTACAGAAATATGTGAGACAAGAGACAGAGCAATAGCAGAAGGAATGCCTTTTCAAAACGCTTTACATTTTGCACAACATGTAATTTCTGAAAAATACCACATATCTGGTAAGATCGTTAAGAAATTGAGCCGAAATTAAAGATTTGAAATCACATTCGCTCAATTTTTGAAAAGCGAGTATTGTTAATCCCTATAGGACCGGGATTCATAATACTCTCTCTACGCCCTCTTTTTAATAAAAGTAGCGAATAGTTCTTCATCATTACAGAATCCTTTGTTCAAGCAAAAACTGTTTAGTATCTATAGCAACAATACATGAACACATTGAGCAAAGTAAGGTATTCCTCAAAGCAAAAACATGAAGAATGGACGCCCATCACATTCCTGAACCTTGAAAATCGCAGCATAGGCTGGTCGCCCGGGTTAAAGAAAAGCATTTACATCGATGGATCAACAGACTCCAGTACCCTGGAAGAACTCAAAAGGGTCAGGGAAGCGGATGTATTGATAGTGTATGATCTGGTACACGACCGCACACGATATATCGAACTCAAGGAATCAGAACGCAAAGAGTTCGACATTATTTATTCCCAGTATCTTGAGAAAGGCGGGCAGATATTTTATACCCGGAAAAAGGAAGGACGTAAGACACGTACCCTGTTCATCCTTGAAGAAGCGTGTGAGGATTTTATTATCAGGGAAGTACCTGAAAAAAGATATCTCTTTGAATAAGGACGGTAAAAACAGTTTGCTAAACAATTAAAAAAAGGCAACCATAGAAAATCTATGGTAAATTCTTATCATTATGTAAAACAGCAGGTATCATGGTTATTTTGCCCTGCCAAATAAATAATAAACAACGGCCCCGATAATTCCAAAAATCAAAGCAACAATTATCCATACTACTTTCATTACAGTTGACAGTCCCTTGTTCTGGGTCAGTACATCATAAATTACCCAGATCACTGCCAGTAATGCTAGCAATCCCCAAATTTGTGTTATAATATCCATTCTTATCACCCAACTATTGCTGAGTATTTTCTACAGGATCATGGATAAATCACCATTATCCAATATTTGAAATACTCCACAAATAATAATAATCAGATCAAAACTATTTAACGTTAATGTGTCTTTTAATCTGTTTGATATTCCGCAAACGAGTAAAACCTGAATTACCGGTCACAATACCGATAGGACATTTAAAATGCATCATCCTGCGCATAGCTGCGACCAAGGTTCAGGGCCAGCTCGGCTCTCATCAATTCCTTGCCCAGGTACGCAGCATGGTCCAACCTTGATACCAGCCCCAACTCAATAGCAGTGTCCATAATCTCTTTCGCCTTATCCCCCACAATGGTATATTTTGTGTGACGAGCAATTATCCTCCCCTTCTCAACAACCCCGTTCTTCACCAAGCTCCTGCTGATATTGATACTGAAACTGCCTGCCGGGTCCCGGGTCCACTGGTAGCTGTCCTCGGCCTCTATGAACTCGCCAGGCATCACGTCAAATGGCCTGAACCTCTTTTCCTTGAGCATCAGCAGGTCTATGCCCACGTCCTTTGGAGGACTGCTGCGCTGTGCAGCTAATGTCATCATCTGTGCAGCGGTCTTCAGTTCAGATATGCTTCCCCTGGCCTTGTCACTATATTCCGGCGTGAACAGAACATCTGCGCCCACATCATGACCGATTGCAGCTAACAGTGCATTCACGCCAACAGTGTCAGCATCCATCAGTTCGGTGATGTTACCTGCTCCAAAGAACATGGGGATATCTGGCAACAGTTCCCTGCATCGCGTATACCGGACCATGGATCCAACCATTCCCTGCCCGGGCGGGTCCAGTACAGGGTCGGCAAGGATGCGGGATATACCCAGTTCCCGTGCCAGGGCGATATTGACCACCAAGCTGTCAAGTCCCTGACCGCTGTCCGGGATCACCACTGCAGCCAGACCTTTGCTGGCAATCGCGGGTCCCGCCACCTCAATATTAGTGGAGTTCAGGCTCAGCACCATATCCACACCAAAATCCAATGCCGCCATTATTAATTGCGGGTCCAGGGTATCAATGCTCAACGGCACTGATGCCGCCATCCTGGCTGTTGTGATCACATGTTCCACTTCTGCAACAGCAGCTGCCATACCAACTCCCAGGTCGATAATATCGGCACCACTTGACTGGAACAGCACAACCCGTTCAAAAAGCTCATCCCCCGATAGTGACGTTGCATCTACCACCTCTCCCATTACCTTCATAATAGAACATCCGCCGATCTTCAGGTCCCTGAGCAGAAATGCATATGTTGCAGCTGCCTCCATCTCAAGCAATCCTGATGTAGCTGCTTCCTTTCGTTTAATATTGAGCATTTCACAAGCAGGTACAGTGGTAGAAAGTTCGATATCCTCAATCGATGATAATACCAGGCCCAGATCAACAGCATTTTTCGGACCTAAGCGTATTGGAGTGTTTAATTGCTTCTCAAGATGGGAAAAATCAGCAGAGACCAGGCCGGGGATGATTATCAGGTCAAAATTATCATGCGGCATGGAGTTTTTCAGCCTCGATGGTGTGGTAAAAGCAGCAACATCAATGTCGAGCACCAGAACATCTGCAATGCCGCCCACAACAGCATTGACCGTTTCAGCCGCCTTCCTGCCTGTTACAACAAGTATTTGCATGGTGTTCTCATTAGGCATCACATGCAAAAAAGTTTGTTATATCTTGTTACCAGCTACCATCAATGGCCTTAATTTCAAGTAACAGCGCTTTTTTTAACAACTCGATATTTTCTAATTCAGGCATCCGACCACAATCAAATGACCGACCTTTTTCAGGTATACTGAGCCGATACCCGGTCTCATAATTGTTTTTCGTTTTTACCCGCTGCATCGTCACCCGTTTGTACCTCAATTTTTTACTTTTGATATCTATTTCATAACCATTGGATCGTGGAGTGAACTCATATTCAGGAAAAATCCCGTCCAGCCTGCTTGCCAGTCGTTTCATGTGGGAGTAATCCTTCATGGGATATGCATTTTTGAATCGTCGTTTTACTGTCATTGCATTATCACTTCTTTTGTTTTGTAGGGTATTGCACGAACAATTGGTGCTTAAATTCTGCTCTAAAAAATCCACTATAAATACGTTACGTTTCAAATACAATATTTTTTAATAATATCATTATTAATCATGCATTAAACGCAGTTGCAATAAAACATTGTTCGATGATACGGCAATATGGAGAAATTATTGCTCAAACTTCGGTATATGTCGATTTAAATTCAGTCAAAATATTACATTATATCGACAAAATGTCTGAAGGGCGGGATTTTAAAAACTAATATTTTCCAAAATTTACCAGTAACTGAAAAATTTATTCATCTTTACAGCCATTAAGCCAATGAATTAATGTCATCTATCTTTTTCCTCAGGTGTACAATACAGGTATCAAAATCACCCATGAATTTTCTGGCCTCCTCAGGAGCCACTGCACCCTGCGTAGAAGGTGCAATTAACCGTTCCTGTTCCAGTACGCGGAGCGAATAACGGACCCTGTGGTTAGGTATACCGGTCTCTTCTGATAGTTTCATGATCCCGATAGGACCCTTCCGGATAACAGCGTTTAGAATAATGATATGCCGTTCCAGTAATTCCAGTTCTGCTTCAACTCTGTCGGTCAACATATACTAACCTCGGATCTGGTATTGTGTAATAAACACACATTCATAATTTGCATTTACACAAGAAAATCCTCCCCTGTGGTCGGATTGATTGATCATATCAAGTTATACGTTATGTACTATGAAAAAAAGGAAAGTATTTAGTTATTTTGATATTGATTGAGTATATATACAATAACTGCTTGCGTTCCCACCTGCTTGAGCACATACATGTAACATTATTATACAATGAACCTGCGAACATGTATTTACCGTTACTTGAGCTCGCAAAGTTATTATATACTACTAGAAAACATATACCATATTTGTAGCGTATCGTTATCCGGCCAAAAAAGAATTATATTATTAAATAATACTGTGTATTAAAAAATTACCCGCAGGGAGATAACAACGATGGTAAAGGTCCAAACTTTTATAGAAAAAACAATACAAAGCATAAAAGATTCAATAAAGGGACCTGCCATTATCGCACTTTCCGGAGGAGTGGACAGTTCAGTATGTGCAGTTCTTGCTAACAGGGCTATTGGAGATCTACTTACACCCATTTACATTGACACTGGCCTGATGCGAAAAGGAGAGACAAAACGTATACAGGAAGTTTTCGGGGACATGAACCTGCAGACCATTTATGCGGGCGATAGGTTCCTGAGTGCCTTGAAAGGGCTGACAGATCCTGAAGAGAAACGTAAGGTCATAGGTGAGACTTTTATCAGGGTGTTTGAAGAGAGCGCCAGAGGGTTCAAAGCACGATACCTTATCCAGGGCACCATATACCCTGACAGGATAGAATCGGAAGGAGGTATTAAATCTCATCACAATGTGGGTGGATTGCCCTCTGTAATAGACTTTGATGAGATCATTGAACCTATATCCGACCTTTATAAAGATGAGGTAAGGGATGTAGCACATGCAATCGGATTGTCTGATGAAATCTCCGAACGAATGCCATTTCCCGGTCCCGGGCTCTCGGTCAGGATCATCGGTGAGGTCACAGCAGAAAAAGTGGATGTGGTCAGGGAGGCAAACGCCATTGTTGAGGAAGAATTGCTGGAACAGTTCAAACCATGGCAAACCTTTGCCGCATTGCTTGGAAAAGGAACCGGAGTTAAGGGCGACCAGCGGATACATGGCTGGATCATAGGAGTGAGGGCCGTTGAATCCAGGGATGGGATGACTGCCGGACCGATTGAACTTCCATGGGATACGCTCAGGAAGATAGAAGGCCGCATAACAGGTGAGATAGCGGGAGTGGCGAGGGTATTGTATGATATTACGCCAAAACCGCCTGCAACAATTGAATTCGAATAATAAAATGAATATGGTACAATGCTAAAAGACCAAAAAACACTGGATATCCTGGCATTGAATGAAAGTGAAGCGTCAGAATTAATTGAAATGGCTGATACCTACAGAAAGACCTTTGCCAGTAAAGTAAAAGAAAACGAGATCAATATTTTCATACAGAGTCTTGAAGAGCCTACGGATAAGGATACTGTAAAGCTTTTAGGAATGCTCAAAAGTATGGGTATTGAACTTGATGAATCAGAACTCAAGCAAAATATCCGAACCATTATCACCCAGCAGAAAAAACATAAATTACAACTTGATAAGCTCGAAGAAAGATTCAAACAATATTCTCATCTTGAGACACGAGACGTTGAAATCGTCAATTCAACCATCGATTGTGCAAAGAAAAGATATCTGAAACTTATTGACATCTCTGCTGAATTAAAAATCGCAGATGAGAAACTCAAAGAGATTGAAAAGCAAATGCCTGTTTTCCTGAAACCGGAAATACAGAAAGAAATAGATATATTCATGAAAAACTTTATCAATCCCAGTAAAGATGATCTAAGAGATTTTATTGATTTTCTGGAAGACCGGTATGAAATAAATCAAAAAGATAGACTGGTAGATCAATTGATGCACAATGGAAAAACGCAACAGCATGATCAAAAAATGATGGATAAAATGGCGTCCTTCGAACGATCCTGCAATAAAATTGATGACGCTACTAATTTAATGCAACAATATAAGGCTATCAGGAATATTTACGGAATCTCAAAAGATGACAAAGCACTGCTGAAATGGATGCAATATAATCACTATAGTGTCCTGAAAAAAACTGTGGAAAAACTATTACTGATGACTTCACAGGGTATCGACGAATCAATTGCCAATGAATCAAGGCTGGCACTTACTAATTTAAAACCATTCCTGAAAACAAATGATAAAACAACACCCGATAAATGGATATGTCCGGGTTGTGGAAAAGGCGTTGACTCGGAATGGAAACTCTGTCCCAACTGTGGAGAAAATCTGATCCACAAACATTGTTCCAAGTGCGGTAATAAACTGGAATCGTCATGGAAACTCTGCCCAAATTGCGGTGAAGAGATTTTATAATTCAAATCCGCGAATCTTTTCAGTTATTCCCATTCCTTTTACTTATATCTGGTATTCCTGAATAGTTTATTATATCCGGAATCCTTATTACCCCAAAATACTAATGCGCTTGAAAACCTAATTGTCCCGAAGTCTTACATCCCCTGAATACCTAACACTACAAAAATGCTTCACACACAAAATCCACACACACGAAAAAAAACACACCCTGTTGATATGCCCACAGCCGTTTGGACCGGACATGACCTCCTCAATGGTAAACCAGTTGAAACGCTGACCATTATTTTTTGTACTACCGGATGTTACTGGGGAATGGGGGAAGGTTGCACAATGTGCGGTTATGTCAATGACAGTGCCGATTCGAAACCTTCAGATGACGACCTGCTGGCCCAGTTTGCCCGCGCCGCTGATAAAAGTACTCCACGAACGTCATTGATAAAGATATTCACGTCAGGGAGTTTCTTTGATGAAGGTGAAATACCATCTCTGGCAAGAAAACGGATACTTGAGGCCATAGGTGAAATGGGCTCTGTGAAAAAAGTGGTGGCGGAGACACGACCTGAATTTGTAACCGAAATAAGACTTCACGATACCCTTGCAGTGCTTGACAGATACGATATATCGTTTGAGATCGCAATGGGACTTGAAACCAGTAATGATACAATACGAAACGATTGCATCAATAAAGGATTTACTTTTGCAGAATTTATCCGGGCATCACAAACCGCGGCCAATATGGGAGTAACGACCAAAGCATACCTGCTACTGAAACCTCCGTTCCTGTCAGAGAGCATGGCAGTAGATGATATGCTCTCATCGATATCAGATACCGCTCCCTACGCTTCGACCATCTCTCTAAACCTCTGCAATGTCCAGAACGGGACACTTGTCGAAGAACTTTACAACCACAAAGACTACCGGCCACCATGGCTCTGGAGCGCTGTAACCATCCTGAGAACGGCAAAAGCGAAGTACTCCCATATTACCTTCATGTCTGACCCGGTGGCTGCAGGCTCAAAACGCGGGCCTCACAACTGCGGGGAATGTGATAAAGACGTAGCCCAGGTTTTGCGTGATTTCTCGCTGAGTCAGGACATTGGCATACTTTTGGATGTGGATTGCCATTGCTATTCGCTCTGGGAAAAAGTAATAGAACTGGAAGACTACGCCTACGGCTCTTACCTGATAAAATAAAAAAACAGACAAATCCGGCAGTATTTACCGGACTGTCTTTAGGATTATTATTGTGCCCTTAGATCAAAAACTTGAGCAGATCTTTGCTGAGCCTTGTTTCCATACCCATGCGGGTAAGAATCTGTTCGTCGTCCTGGCCTTCGGTCTTAAGGTCCTCGATACGGTCGAATATCTGGGGCTTGATCTCATAATATTCGTTGATATCTTTCCTGTGACCCCATACATCACCTTCAAGAAGTCCGATGTTCTGCATTTCCAGGAACATCTGGGTGGACTTGGAGATGGTCTTCTTGTATGAACTGGGAATATGTATGGCCTTAAGGTTGGAACATGTCTGTACCAGTACAAAAATATCTTTATTGGAGGGTCTGAATGCCAGGTGTACTATCTCTTCTGAGTTGCCAAGTGAACTTATTTCATCTTTTGAACTTACTACTCTAATCTTCATATTATATTCCTCAATTTATATATTATTATTATATAATTAAATTTAGTAAGACATATTAATCTTATTTTGTTAATTATGTTTTCAAATACTTAAATATTTTCCCCTCTTGACAAATAATCGACATATCATGTAAGCACTAATTATGAGTGTCTTTTTCCAAAAAATATTGATAAAACTGGTACGAATTACTGCAAGTACACTCGCACTTACAGATAAGCCTTTATGATGTTATTTACAGATATAATATATAATACATAACCTACAACACCTGTAACAATTGGGAACCCTATGTACGAAGATATTGAAAAGATATCCAGAAAATTCCAGAGATTCAGGCTGTACTATAAACTTGCAGATTTCATCCTGTTCTTCCTGATAATATATAGTATCTCATACTACCTCAACATAATAACATTCTTCTCCGGATACATGGAATACTATGTATTGGATTCGGTATCGTTTGACCGTATTATCGTAATAGGCATATCAGTCCTGGTATCATCTGTGCTCGTATTAATCCTGTACCTTACAAAAAGCAGAATTGATACCATAAAAATGATTGAGTCCAGGTATGAATGGTTGAGGGAAAGGCTCCAGACTGCATGGGACTGCAGGAATGAAGATAATATCGTGGCCAAAGAACTTGTTGCACAGGTTACGACCAGGCTCAGGGAGGTAGATGTGGGCTCTTTCCTGGACCGCAGGTACCTGGCTGGCAGACTGCTGGTATCTGTCGTACTGGTGGTGGCCCTGCTGGGACTCTCTGACTCTGACATCCATTCCAATTTCACTCCTGAAGATATCGACCGCATTGTGAAAGAACTCGGCACAGAGATACCTGAGACCATAACAGACCCTGGAGAACCACAGGATGGAGGACTGGACGACGAGATATACGGAGAACCATCAGTTGCAAACATTGAAGGTGAAAATGTGGAACTTCTCATAATCACGGGAACGGGTACGGCCATGACCATACGGCATGCAGGAGATGATGAACTCCCGTTCGTGCCGTCCCAGACATATCCTGTGGATGAACATCATGTATCCGGGTCAACCCAGGCGGCAGATGAAAGGTATCAGGCCATCCAGCAGATGTCAGCGCAGGATAGGGACCTGGTAAGAGAATATGCTGTACTTCACAGCAGACTTTTGAGTAATTACAGCAATTGAAAAACATATACGACAACATGAGGTATACAATGATCAAAGACAGTCAAAACATCTCAGATGCATACCGGAACTCAGGCGAAACGTTCAAATCCATCTTTGATGAGATAGGAAAGGTCGTGGTTGGACAGAAGGATACAGTAACCCATATCCTGATAGCTATCCTGTGCGAAAGTCACGCCCTTATCGAAAGCAATCCGGGACTGGGCAAGACACTTACCGTAAATACCCTCTCCCAGATACTTGGACTTAAGTTCAAGAGGATACAATGCACACCTGACCTGATGCCTTCTGATATTATCGGTACCTATGTGATAGAAGAAACAGGCAGGGGAAAAGAGTTCAGGTTCGAACCAGGGCCGGTGTTTGCGAATATTGTCCTTGCAGATGAGATTAACAGGGCTTCTCCAAAAACCCAGAGTGCGTTGCTGGAGGCCATGCAGGAAAAGCAGGTCACCGTGGGTAACAATACGTATACACTCGAGAGGCCGTTCATGGTACTGGCCACCCAGAACCCTATCGAGATGGAGGGGACCTTCCCCCTGCCTGAAGCCCAGCTTGACAGGTTCCTGCTGAAGATCAATCTTGACTATCCATCCTATGAAGAGGAAAAGCAAATCGTGGACAGGTACACCGGCAATCTGAAAATCAGCATTCACGAGGTCATGACACGGGATACACTCATGAAATTGCAGGGTCTTGTGCGTGATGTACCGATCTCAGATGAACTGAAAAATCGTGTCATCAAAATTGTGGAACGCACACGGGAAGATAAAGAGTTCATTGAATACGGGGCATCCCCCAGGGCCAGCATCGGACTTATCCTTGCGGCAAAAGCAAGAGCACTGATACACGCGCGCAATTTTGTCAGCGAAGAGGACATTCAGGAAATGGCATACCCTGTACTGCGGCACAGGATCATACTGAATTTCGAGTCCCAGCGCAAAGGGATCACACATGACCATGTAATAGACATGATACTCAAACAGGCCAGGCATCTTTCGTAGACCTGGTTCTACCGTTCTCAACATGATCACTACCGAATTCCTTCGTGAACTTGACAGATTCACTTTTTCAGCACGGAAGAGGATATCTGGTCAATATGCAGGAGCCCGCCGTTCCATAAAAGTTGGCCGGGGTACCGATGCCTATGGGTTCCGTGAATATGAAAAGGGAGACGATTTCAGGACAATTGACTGGAAAGTATATGCACGTACCGAAAAACTATATATCAGGCAGTTCGAGGAACACAAAGACCTTATCACCCATATCCTGGTCGATGTGAGCAAAAGCATGGACTATCCCGACGAGGGACTGAGGAAATTCGACTATGCCGGCATGCTGGCTGTGGGTTTCGCTTACCTGGTCATGCGGGAAAATGAAAAGTTCGCTATATCCACATTCAGTGATAGCATCGAAATATCAAAACCAGACAAAGGAAGGGGAAATCTTATGCTGAACATTGACCTGCTCAATGCCATAGAACCGCATGGCACCACGGAACTTGGAAGAGCTGTGGAGCAGTACAGCAAGACGATATACTCAAGGTCACGGGTGATCGTCCTTTCAGACCTTCTGATGCCACTTGATGAGGTCAGGCCGGCCCTGTACCGTCTGGGCCACCATGACCTTATTGTTATCCAGGTGCTTGACCCGTCAGAGTTATTGCTGCCGGAGCTGGGTGCTGCGAAACTGCAGGATATCGAGACTTCTGACAAAATATTCACACAAATCAATTCGAGATATGTCTCTGACTACCGTCTTGAAGTCGACTCGCATAGAGAATCCATTAAGACCGAGTGCAACAGGATGAATGCCGATTTCTTTTCATTCAGGACCGACCTGCCTGTCTTTGAGGCAATATACAGGACCATTCACGGGAGATGAAGTGATTGGCCATACCTGATGTTCTCCTGTCCAACCCGCCGGGACTGCTGGCCCTGGCAAGCATCATTCCGCTGATACTATTATACTTGCTGCGTCCCAGGACAATGGACATGATAGTACCTTCGCTGCTTTTCTTTTTAAAGCGCCAGCAGCAGCGCAATAAACTGTCACTGCTGCTGCAAAAGCTTATCCGAGACCCCATGTTCCTTATACAGTTACTGATCCTGCTCCTGCTCAGCATTGCCATTGCATCCCCCTATATCCTGGAAGAGAGGGTATCGGGCCAGCACACGGTTATAGTCATTGACAATTCGGCAAGCATGCAGGCAGGGGGCAGGCTGGACATGGCTAAGGAACTTGCAGCAGGGCGGTTGTCTACGGTCAATAGCGTGGTCTGGGCTCAGAGCGTACCGGTGATGGCACTCAAGGAAGCTGACCGTACCAGCGCCGCCAGGACCATTGACCTTACACCCCAGCGGGCAATAACCTCTGACCTGGCCGCAGCTATTACCTACTCACGGAGGCTGGCAGGGCCGGGTGGGACCATTATCGTATTCTCTGACTTTGCCAGCTGGAGCGGGGATGACCCTCTGGTGGCAAAAGGACTGGCAGAACAGGAGGGTGTGCGCGTGGAGTTCGTACAGGTAGGGGAGACCAGCGGTAATATCGGGATTGTAAATGGCTGGCTGGATATGGAAGACGGGACGTACCGGCTGAACCTTGCTATCAGGAACTTCGATGATACGCAAAAGACCGTCGCCCTTGACATTCGCACCGGCAATGAACGACGAGGCGGTTCACTTTCATTACCCGCACATAGCACCCGTGCATATATTGTGCCTGACCTGCGGGCGGGAGTTACCGAGGTATCCATTTCCAACGGTGGTGCTCTCGGTCTGGATGATACTGCTTATGTATATGTCCCTGCAGCTGCTGGCGGACGTGTACTGCTGGTAGATTCCAGGGATGAGCCCCCGACCGGGACCGCCCTTGGTCTTCTGCCCGTATCGGCCCGGTACACCACCGCTGTGCCGGGCAATCTATCAGACTATGGTGTGGTGATACTGGGATATATGGGCAATACCTCTCTGGGCCCGAATGCTGCCGCGGACCTTGGTGGTTTTATTAAAGGCGGCGGCACGCTCGTTGCCACAGCTTCCGGGGAACTTACCAAAATTGACCGTGGTCTGCTGCCCATTGACATCACTGGATTGTCTAACGAGACCGAACTGGTAGTGGTCTCGGAAAGTCCCCTCATTAGCGGCATCCCGTTCACTGATATTGAAGTGGTCCGGCATATCCGCGGTACTGCACCGGATACTGCCATTGTACTTGTGGAAGGGGATGACGGATCACCCATGCTCTCCTACTGGCGAGTGGGTGAGGGGACAGTGATATATTTAGGACTGAACGACGTTACCGGCGATGACGCCTGGTCAGGTTTCAATACCTTGCCTCAATTCCCGTTGTTCTGGAACCAGATACTGGAATGGACCGGTGGCACGTACACGGACGAGCACAATGTGAGGACAGGCAGTATGTTCAAGCTCCCCGCACAGCAGACCATTACCAGCCCCGACGGCACTGTCCAGACCACTTCGAATGTGTGGATCGATCAGGCCGGCCTGTATTACATCGGAGAACAGATAATGGCTGCAAACCTTTATGATGCCAGGGAATCTGACGTGGACCAATTCTCCATTAACACGTCCACCATTACGAGCCGGTACACCGAAAGACCTGAAATAATCCGCAGCCAGGTCAAAAAAGACCTGGTTCCCTATGTTATCTGGGCAGTACTGGGGCTGCTATTGCTTGAACTTATCATAATCCTGCGCAGGAGGGAGATGTTCTGATAGCTTTTGAACACCTCAATTACCTGCTGGCCATAATCCCGGTCATAGCTGCTGGCTGGCTGCTCATACACAAGGGGGCAAAGAACGGCCTTATATTTAGCCGCACCCTCATCGTGGTATTGCTAATAACGGCCCTGGCAGGACCCTACTATCCCATTACCACAACAGAACTTGATGATACGCCTTCCATTACCGTGCTGTCAGATGAGACACGCAGTATGGATATATTCGAGACTGGGGCAGCCCGGGGGATATATGACATGCTGCAGGAACAGACCCCTGCCCGGATGGAAAGTATGCGTGGGCTGCGCTCGGACATTGGTGACGCGGTCGTTGCGTCATCCATTGGCGGTGACCATATTATCGTGGTATCTGATGGCAACAACAATTTCGGCAAGGACCTGGGCGAGAGCATTGATTTTGTTGCAG
>JAMJFV010000209.1 GCA_023544495.1 ANME-2 cluster archaeon | reverse complement strand
TGATGCGTTACGGGATATCCGTTCGTTTTTCAAGGCCAACAAGGATATCTTTTCGAATATCGGATTTTTTATTATCAACACGGATGATATCAGCATCGGGTCCAAATCCGTTTCAGGACTCGCATCAGGTATTGCAAAGACAGTTACCCAGACATGGATATCCACACCTGGCGAACATAAAATAAAGGCGGTAGTTGATAATAATCACCTGGTAACTGAATCAAATGAAAGTAATAATGCAATGGAACTCAACCTTACCAAAGTAGATATTGCTGATCTCATTGTTTCAGACTTAACATGGCCTTATTCAAACTTTTCTGATGGCGAAACTGTAACATTTACGGCTGTTGTAGAAAATGTAGGAATTGGAAACACTACACGAGGATTCCATACACGATTCATGATAGATGGTGTAAACATAGGTGATCAGTATCTGGTAGGGCTTGAATCAGGTTCTTTAAGAAATGTTATTCAGACATGGTCCGCAACGCCTGGGGAGCATACAATAAAAGCTGTGGTTGATCATTATAATAATATAGTTGAGTCAAACGAGACCAATAATTCGCTTGAGCTTAATTTGGCTAAAGTAGATCAATCAGACCTTACCGTATCAGGCCTGACATGGATGCCTTCAACATTCACAGATGGCCAGTCTGTAACCTTTAATGCTATTATCGAAAACATAGGAACTGGAAATACCACCAGAACATTCAGCACTTCATTTTTGATTGATAATGTTCAAATCGCAGATAAATGGAACTCAGGACTGGTTTCAGGTTCATCTGCAAACATTGTTACAACATGGACCGCAACACCAGGCGAGCATACAATAAAAGCAGTCGTTGATTACTATAATCATGTAGCTGAATCAAATGAATCGAATAACACCCTTGAACATGACCTCTCTAAAATTGATCAGGCTGATCTGGTTGTTTCTGACCTGACATGGACTCCTTCCGACTTTACCGAAGGGCAGTCAGTAACCTTCAACGCTGTTATTGAGAATACAGGAAATGGGGGGACAACCCGAGGATTCTATACAAGATTCCTTATCGATGATAATTATCTGGGAGACCAGTATCTCTCAGGGCTTTCATCTGGTTCCACAACTACAATTACCCGGACCTGGATCGCAACGCCAGGAGAACACACCGTAAAAGCGGTTGTTGATGCTAATGATCATGTCCTTGAATCAAACGAGACCAATAATTGGCTATCTGAAAGTATATCCAATATTCAGGCAGAATATTTGTTATCCATAAGCAGCCATGAAAGCTACACTGAGGGCGACACTGCAACCTTTAGCGCCAGAGCATCCAGAAAGAGCTCTCCTGGAGTTTATCTGAGTGATGTTGATGTCAATCTCACTTTAACGATTCTGGATCAGAGTGGTAATACGTTATTAACTGCTCCAATGAGCTATTTCTACGGGTTTTTCTTTGAAGATGTTGACCTGTCAGGTTATTCAAAAGGAAGCTACACTGCCTGGGTGAAACTGGAAGATGCTGATGGGGTCATAGTCGAAAAATCTGTTCCATTTATGGTTGTTGAAAATTTCAGTGTGTCTATTTCAACAGACAGATCAACTTACGACAGGGATGAAATTGTATTTATTACGGGCCAAGCAAAATATACTGATGGAACTCCAGTTTCAAATGCTCCTGTTGTACTAAATATTAAAAGAGGATATACCCAAACCTATAGCCTCGTAACAGGGTCAGACGGGAACTTTTCATATTACTTCAATCCATATTCCTGGGAAGCTGGAACTTTCACTGCCCAAGCCAGTGTGATCTCTGACAAACTCTGGAGAAGTGCAGAAACTTCATTTACTATGTATGGACTTTACCTGACTCCATCTGGCATCATTGACTATACGATGTCCAAAAATTCCACCCAGGAATTGACATTTGTTTTGCGTAACTATGGAGATTCACCATTAAATGGTGTAACAGTCAATGTTGTTGATGAAGATACAGGAGATGGTGTGGATTATCAACTACTTGAAACGCCTGCAACCACCTTACTACCCGGTTCTGCCCAGTCTTTCAAACTAAATATCTCAGCCGGAAATGTTGTTGTCTCTCAAGCGAACTTCTCAATTTCAGTTACAACAGACGAAGGAAGTTATGAAGAGGCTCAGTTGTTTGTACATCTTGTTGAAGCCGTGCCTGCAGCTTTCGTAAATCCGAGATTTATCACAGAAGGGATGAACCCTGAAGATATCCTGGTCAGGACTGTTAATATTACAAATTTTGGCTATGCATCAATGAATGATATCAGCATTTCAGAATCAACTATTGACTGGATTTCTGTTACTTCAACAAACCTTGGAAATATTGCCCCTTATGCACAAAAGTCATTTGATATCATCCTTCATCCAACAAATAATACCCTTCCGGGAGTGTACCAGGATACAATAACCATCTCAAGCAGTAATCATCAGCCCGTTAATATTTATCTTACCATTTCCGTTACCTCTTCCCAACAGGGAGACCTGATGTTCCATGTGGTGAATGATATCGGTGAAGATCTTTCTGGAGCATCAATTGTTATCCAGAACCAGGATGTGCTCACACAGGTATTCACGGGAACTACAAACGATACCGGATATTATCTCTTTGATGATATTTCGACAGGCAGATATAATTATATTGTAAAGGCATCAGGCCATGATTCTTTGAGCAATTCTGTAATAATTTCACCTGAAATCCAGACTTTTGTTGAACCTGTTCTCCTAAAGAATATCCTTGGTGTGCAGCTAACGGTTACTCCGATACTGATCGAAGATGAATATGATATTGAGCTGGACCTCACATTTGAGACCGAAGTGCCACCTCCAATGTTGATACCAAGTCCATTATACATCAATTATGGAGTCAATTTCACGGACCCGGAATATGAAACCGATGGAAATATCGTCATTTCAAATCCCGGGCTCATATCGATTTTTAATGTGACAGTTGATTCTTCATTGCTGGCCGGTGTAAACATTTCTTTCCCGACAGGGAAGACCTTCTTCATCGATGAGCTAAAAGCAAAAAGTTCAGTCACAATACCCTATCATCTAAATGTTACTGATGTTACTTGCGATAGCGATTCTAAAAGAAATGACATAATGATCAGTGGAGAATACAT
>JAMJFV010000208.1 GCA_023544495.1 ANME-2 cluster archaeon | reverse complement strand
CGTCAGTGGCATTCCTCGATTGTTTAACGACTCGAATAGAATGTAAGCATCAGCGTGGCTTGCCACTTCGATCTTGACCATGGATGCATGACTTATCCTGTCCAATAACTCCATAATGATTTCGAGTCGATTGTCTTGATCGTCTGTCATCTCTTCGATACGTTTCTGGAAATATCGGTAGGCACGGAATATCCTACGGTTTCCGGCATTTGCTGGCACATCACAGACACCAATGACACCTGTTTTGGCAAGTATGGCCTTGTAATCGTTTAGGTTGTTGTTCTGTATTTGCGGAATTACCCGGATTTGATCATCACCTTTCTTCAGCACCATCTTGCGCTTGAGGTTGAACATCTCGATATGTTGTTCTTCATCTAGTTTGTCGTCTTCTATTTTGAGAACTTGATAAATAGCTGCGAATAGCAATGATAGTGTAGTAAGCCGTTGCTGACCATCTACCAGCTCAAGCCGTTGCACAGACAAGACATCAGTCGACTGATTGATACAAATAATAGAACCCAAAAAATACCCAGGGTTATTTTCAATTATATCGTCAAACATGTTCTCCCACTGATTTTTACTCCATGCGTATTCACGCTGATAGCGTGGAATGACATAGACCACACCTGCCTCGATATCGAATAGCTGAGAAACTGGATAGTTGTTCACAGATTTAATCATATATATCCTCAAAAATTATATTTCTCTCGTCTGCGACGGAATGCTTCTTCTGTACCTTCCATGATGTCAAGCACAGCTTTGGTTACGGCACTTTGATCCAGCCCACCCTGAGCGAGCACAACACCACACCCTTCTTTCGCCTCAAAGGCATACACCAACTCGCTATCCCCATTTACTGGTAAGTTCGCATTGTGGGTCGCTATAATTATCTGACGTTTGGACTTCACTTTTCGGAGCATTGGAATCAGCTCATTGAAAACAAAGTTAGAATCCAGTTCGTCCTCTGGTTGGTCTATGATGAGCGGTCCGCCTTCTTGTGCCAATAGGAGTGCGAGAGCCGCCGTATTTCGTTGCCCATCCGATAGTGAACCTTCCGCAATACTTCCGGCGCTTTTACCGTCTGCCCGAAAGAGCTCCATATCCACGATGTCTTGTACCCGGGAGCATCGGAGTTTTTCCCATGCCTCCTGATTGTCCTCGATGTGCTGGTAGAGCTCATAAGTCATTTCACCAAAATCGCTTCCTGCCGAACCCTCCTCCGAAGAAAGGCGGTCATGCAGAAGTTGCCATGGAGAATCCGGTAAATCATGCTCCACAAACAGGTCATACAGTTTCTGGCCCTGGCCGTCCCAATTTTTCCCCAGGCGTGTGCGTCCATCGCTTGGCGCAAACTCTTGCCATAGCTTGCGGAAATTTTTGATATCTTGCTGATAGTTGGCGGTTACTTTGATAAAACGCTGTTCTCCTTCATTTAGGACGGCCAAGTCATTGGCACGACCGGCAGCTTGGATGCGCTTTTGATATTGATCCATCCATATCTGATGCAAATGCTGCATGAGCACTTCTGGATCTCCAGCAGCGTCCTTAAGCCCCTGAATTTCGGCGGTTGTTTCATCGATCTCCTTTTGCTTTAAAGAGCGCAACTGGCTGATCTCTTGCAGACGTCCTACATCATCGGTGGTCAACCCCTTCGATTCGCAAGCTT
The DNA here is from genome assembly GCA_023544495.1 of ANME-2 cluster archaeon. Taxonomy (GTDB): domain Archaea; phylum Halobacteriota; class Methanosarcinia; order Methanosarcinales; family Methanocomedenaceae; genus Methanocomedens_B. The sequence goes on along the minus strand of JAMJFV010000208.1, from coordinate 1,492 downwards.
CGTTGAACTTCATATCTGCCTGTTCCAATTCGCTTTGAATAATAACCCATGTTGGATCATCAGTCCTAAGTACTTCAATGGTGCTGTTGAACTGCTCGACGGCATCACTAATGGTCTTTGCCAACTCGTCCTTTGCTGTCTTTACCTGGTTATCAAACTGCTTAAACCATGCTTCGTGCGGGGAGTCTTCCACTGTGAATGGGAGATGAGAAGCTGCAACAGTTTCGGCCAAGGTGGCCACATCCGAGAACTGCTTGCCAGTTGGGCCGAACAGCCCTTCGACGTATTGGGATTCTGACTTGAGTGACTGATGCTTTCGAGCATCTTCCTGGATCTCACTGCGGGCTTTCCATTGACGATCTAGCTCCTGATATTCTTGCTGGAGTCGCTTAAGCTCCTTGTTTTGGTTTTTGGCTTTGCGAAGATTGTTGAATGCATCCTGGATATGTAGCTTGAGCTTGCGCTCCCGGTCCTCGAGCTTGTCCAGTTCGTTCTTGGTGAAACCGTCCACAAGTTCCAGCAAGCGCTGAGCCTGACGAACGCTGCCGTCATCACCCTTGGATTCGGTCAGACGATTAAGCTGCTGTTGGCTATAAAAACGAAGAGGAAGATTGTTGTAAAATGTTTCGGGGTCGGGAAGGTCCCTGTCGAAAACGACAGGACTGCTATTGCTCCACCCGATGCGATCATTAACACCATCCGCGCTTTTCCAACACACCTCAAGTTCGGCATCGGCATTCAAAGTATCCTCCACGCGCTTGATGCGATCTATGGTGTCTTTGTCGAGGTCAGCGTTCTTGTTTTTTCCCAATATAATGCGTAAGTATTCAAGCACTGTAGATTTGCCGCTACCTCGGCCACCGATCACGCAATTCATGTTGGGCGAAAAATGAATCTCCTGATCCGCTAAAAACGCGACATTCTTGATCGAGATGGATTGGATCTGAGCCTGCTTATTGAGTTTGGCAGGATGTATATCGGTCGAGACATCCTCAGGCAGAATGATACGTGACTCATGGTCCAAAAAGGCCTGGCGGAGCGACTCGATGGATGGTTCCGACATTTTAATCCAGGAATAACGGTAACCAATGCTGTTTGGCGTTGGCTTGTTATTCTCGTCGACCTCGATGAGTTTTTTATTATCAGACGACATCAACGTCGCAATGGGACGAATCCGCTTCCAATCTTGAAAACAATCATCACCGGAGCGGAACAGTTTCTGGAAAGCACTACTAATTTGGCCGACTGGCTTCGGCACTTCGACAGCCAGGAGGTAAGGGTTGGTGAATTCTTCTTGTTGCAGCCATTCGCTGATTCTCTCATTGTCGAAGAGACTGTCCTCAAATATATGGGGAATAATAACCATTCCACGCTGCGCTCCTTGAGCATTAGTCTTTTGGACGATTGTTAAAATTTCTGGCAATCTCTTTGTGGACTTAGCAAGACGATTCCTCTCGATCCGAGGCATGCTGACACCACATTCAGTGAGAAT
>JAMJFV010000207.1 GCA_023544495.1 ANME-2 cluster archaeon | reverse complement strand
ATTTAAATTTTATCCTTAAAATCAGAAATGTTTATATACTAATAAATACGAACATAAAAAGCAGGTGAAGTTGAATGAATAACAACGATTTAATTACCCGGTTCCAAACCATTTCATACCTGTTTGGAGGTATTGTTTTTTCCCTGTTGGGACTTTCAGGACTCAAACAGATGGCATATATCCAGGATTATCCCGGAACCAGCTTGATAGTATTCACTGCATTGCTAACGTCTTTTGGTATCTGGTCATTGCGTAAGTTCTACAGGCAATACCGGACTATGGGATAAGAAGTATAAAGGAGGGATTTTGGTGTCCTTGGAGGAAGGTGTGTTTACTCCATTTACGCTATGTTCAACAGCTTTTTTAATGGATGAACATAATCTCGTCACGGACTCCGCACTGGAAGGTGCGAAGCATCCTAGCGTGGATGCTCAAGGCTTCAGCATTTCTATCGGCTCGATGGGTCTAGATATTTCGATTCAGGCGCAGGCTTACTTATCACAACAATTTTTCAAATTCTTCAACTGTAAGCCCGGCAGCTTTAATTAAGTGCCTCAACAGACCTGGCTTTAGTTCCTTGTGTTTTGGGACAGATAACGTAACTTTGGATCCTTCTTTTCTTAGAACAACATGACTCCCTACTTGTCGGTGAGGAATCCAACCCGCCTTGGAAAATGCTTTGATAGCTTCTATTCCTGAAATTATTGGAAGTTTTGGCATTAGGCAACCATATCAATTACTTGGGTTGAGGGTTTGGTCAAATACGATTGAATTTCATCTTCAGCAAGAGACTCGAGGCATGCCTGTATAGCTTCTTTTATATTTTCTAAGGCTTTTTCAATAGTATCCCCCTGTGAAAAACAGCCTGGAAGGCTCGGACAACTAACTACATAACCACCGACTTCTTCATCTTCTTCTATAACTACCTTAAATCGCATGATGTTCTTTATTAAAGTATATATTTAAATTCCTTATGCCCATTATCTTGACTCATCGGTTTCCAGGATAATTTATTTTCTATGCTCTTTCATTTCAAACTCAATAAAGCATGCAATCATTGTGCGATATATCTGCTCAATTATTTCAGGGTTTAATCCATATTCCAAAGCAAGATTTCTTACTTTTGCTATAACTTCTTCTACACGTTTTGGAGCTTGTACATCATCAGTATTTTTCTTAAATTTTGCAGCCTGTCTAACATATTTGCTTCTTTCAGATAGCAACTTTACTATCTCTCGATCAATTACGTCTTGTTTACCCTAACTTCATCTATATTTTTGCATTCTACCATATGGTCATCTACTTTCTTTGTTTAGTTCAAATGCTTTTTGGGCGCCGAATTTTTGGATTTTAAGGTTGCTCTATAAATCTATCGCCTTTCAGGAGCATGAGAATGAGCGCGGATTGCAGTCACTATACCCCGGAATTAATTACCGAGGCCTGTAAATAGTACCCTGCACCTCTTTTTCACCATATTGTCCGTCAATTCCCCAACAAATATAAACAACCCTAAACCACACCCTTCCCCAGCATAAATATTCCGAATTCAACCAAAAAGCCACCCTTCACCAACCCACCACCAAAAAAAAAGAAAAAAAGAACCAGCAGAAACTCTACTGGTTCAATACAGCTTCAGCTTCTTCCCTGAAGGAATCCATAATATACGGAATACCTGAAACCTTTGCAGCCTCTTCGGTCAGGCAGGTAACATCCTTCCGTGAAATCGTAGAAAGGTTGAAATTCCTGCTGCCAGCCATAATTTGCTGCAGTCCTGTCCTGGTCTTCTGGGTATAACTATAGACACCCAGGGCACCCAGCGGGATATCCTTAATATCACTGCCGAATCGGTCAACCAGTTCCTCATAATGTACAAATATCTCTTCGACTCTCCGTCCATAATCTGATACTGTTTTGGGCAGGTTATCTTCTTTTATCCATTTACCGATGTTCTTGCCGACCATGCCCGGTATCATCAATCCGCGGCCCATGCATACCGCCTTTACATCAGGTGAGCCCATTGCGATGGCCTTGAATACGCCATCTTCGCTTGAGAAACCGCCTGCCATTGCAAGGTCAGGTACCCTTTTCCCCCGTGCCTTGAGCATCTCTGCGAACTGATGGACCTGGGATTGGAGATAGAATGTAGGCGTGCCCCATTCATTCATCATAGGCCATGGACTCATGCCGGTACCGCCCGGTGCGCCGTCAAAAGTGAGCAGGTCTATCTTAGCCTCGGAACTGTATGCAAGAGCCATAGCAGTCTCTACCATCGGATAAGCTCCGGTCTTCAGGGTGATACGCTTGAACCCGAGGTCGCGCAGCCTGTCGATCTCTTCCAGGAAATCTTCCTTTGTTACAAATCCTAAGCGGGAGTGTCTTTCAAACTCACGGATAGCACCGATCTTATATGCTTCTCTGATATCGTGGGCTTCAGGGTCCGGAGTTACCATATATCCCCTTTTCTTCAGTTCAACAGCATAGTCAATATCCTTTACCTTGATCTCGCCGCCGATGCACTTTGCGCCCTGGCCCCACTTAAGCTCAATGGTATCCAGGTTGTGCTTGCTGCCAACATATTCGGCCACGCCCAGACGGGTATCTTCCACATTCATCTGGACAAGTATCTCGCCATATCCATCGTGGAACTTCCTGTAGGTTTCAATCCTACGGTCCATCTCAGGGGATTTGCTTATCTTGCCCTGAGCATTGGTCTCAAGCTCAGGGTCGATACCGCAGACATTCTCGCCGCATACCAGGGTGATGCCTGAGATGGCTGCACCCACTGCTAAATGTTCCCAGTTCTTGCGTGCGATCTCGGTGGAACCCAGGGCACCGGTAAAGATGGGTACTTTCATCTTGACCTTATGGTCCCAGCCATACTCGGTCTCAGTGTCAACGCTAGGAAAAATGGCTGTATCCGGCCCCGGCTCAACTCCGGCGGGCAGACCGAATGCGCCCACTGCATATCCATGGATGTTCAGGTGGGAATAGTCAATTGGGTAGTTCTTATCCGCTCCTGCTGTACTCTCTCCAAAGGGTCCGGGGTACAGTACTTCCCTGCCCCTGAATGTTGCTTTGAATATTTCGCAGTTGCCTCTGCACCCGTCCACACAACGGGTACATATTCCTGATACCGGAGCCACGCTTCTCGAGCGGTTTGATGTTCCGGTAGCTTCATTTGCGTTTGGTGTTCTAAGATTCACGA
>JAMJFV010000206.1 GCA_023544495.1 ANME-2 cluster archaeon | reverse complement strand
CTGGTAACCAACATCCATCTCATTTCCCAGACCCTTATCGAGCATGGGTTCAGTGAACAATTATTATGTGCAATATACCGGTTCCAGGGTGAGGATATAATCTACTGGATCTACAATTACAAGCAGGGGGCCTATTATCCCTTTGTGCCCAAAGGTGACCACCAGAGGGATAATAACCTGGAATTCAGGCTCAGGTCGGTGATGGACAGGGAACTTCCCATTGAAAAAAATGTGGAAAAATGGTACCCTCTCTGGGGGATACCATTCTGATTGGACCTGTTAATCTTCGATAAGACCTGCCCCGCTGAAAATTTCGGTAGCTTCTTCCAGTGTCAGATCCCCTGGTGGTACAATGATGTCGGATTCCACAATATCTGTAACATCCAGGGGCGTCCCCTTCTCTTTTATCGAGGCAATCAGGTTACTCAGCTCCTTCTTGAAGTCGCTTTCATTTCTTCTTGCCACGTGATCCACTATCTTGTTATCGATGGCATTCAGTGTGTCCAGCAAACTGCCGGGAACTGTAAATTGTCCCTCACCCATTATCCTGACGATCATTTGCCTACCTCCTCTTTCAGGGATGCAAGCTCGGATTCAATGTTACTGGTGGTACTTATCTTTGCAAGCTCCCTTTCGATATCATCCTCTTTGCCGGAAAAATCTTCTAGCGTGCCCTGTTCCAGCAGTTCGTCCAGTGCGGCAGAACGTGCTTTCATGTTATCGGTTTTCTCTTCTGCCCTCTGGACAGCAAGGCCCACGTCAGCCATCTCTTCGCTGATGCCAGTTACTGATTCCGTGATCTTGACCTGGGCTTCTGCGGCAGAGTACTGGGCCTTTATGGTCTCTTTCCTGGTCCTGAAGGTTTCGACCTTGGTAGACAGTCTTTTTTCGGCGGCCTGAAGTTTTTCCTGTTCCGTGTTCAGGTCAATGATCTGCTGGTCAAGGGAATTGACCTGGGACAGCAGTTCATTCTTTCTTTCCAGTGCAACTCGTGCAAGATCTTCCCTGCCTGCTTTGACTGAATCCCGGGCCTGGCCGTTCAGTTTATCAATATTCTGGTTCAATTTTGCCCTTTGCAGTTCAAGCCGTTTCTTGGAAGTGGTTACTTCGGCCACACCCCGTTTTACATTTTGTAATAATTCCAGTTGTTTCTGGTACGAGTAATCCAGGGTTTCCCTTGGATCTTCCATCTTATCCATCAGCTTATTTATTTTTGCCTTAACTACAGTTCCCATTCGATTCAATAAACCCATATTATTATCTCCTCCTTTCGATGATGTTACGGTTAGATACCATATTTAAATTGCATTTCCATTTCTTTTTGTAATGCTCCCTTTATGTTATTGATTGTAAAACAATATAAAAATAGCCATTTACCTATCAGAAAAATATAATAGAACAATCAGGTTTATAAACTTCTCCAACAATCTAAGAGAATATTTAACATAGAGGTATAATCTTATGCGGGGAATGATATCAAGACAGGATATGCAAATGGCCGGACTGTTTGGTCTGATGCTTTTGCCTCTATTCTACTTAATGTACACCAACGTACCTGGCAGCCAGTGGAACATGCACCCCATCCTGATATTCGTATTACTGGTAGGGATGCTGGTTTTTTCATCCACTGAGATACCAGTCTTCCGTATGAGGACAAAGAAGCCTGATTTTTCAAACGAGAAAGTCCGGTTGCTGGGCGAGTTCTATTCGGTACCGCTTGAAGAGGAGTTTGATATCGGTGATGAACTGGTATTTAATACCCGTATCACGTTGAACCTGGGTGGTTTCATTTTACCGCTTCTGTTTTCAATATATGCAGTGATCAATAATCCGGGTTTGGCAGCATTGGAGATCATGTTGATCGTTGTAATAGTCACAAACCTGTTAACTGAATTCAAATCCGGTATAGGTATGGTCGTACCTGATTACATAGGATTGCTGCCCATCCCTTTTGCCCTTATACTGGACCCCGGTAATGTTGCAAACGTGGTACTTATTTCAGGTGTATTTGGCATATTGTCAGGTATTGTCCTGTCATTGTTCAATATAACTGAACAGACCGAAGGCAGCGCATATATTAACCTGGGCGGGGTAGGTAATTTCAGGGCAATATACATTACCGTAATAATTGCAGTGCTGCTGTCCTATTTATCACTGTAGGCGCACCAGGATATATGCGGAATATCAGATCCTCATATAGTGGGCCGCTTCACCCAGTTCTTCTTCAATGCGCATAAGCTGGTTGTATTTACCGGTACGTTCACTTCTGGCAGGTGCCCCGGTCTTGATAAGTTCCGCACCCAGGGCTACAGAGATATCAGCTATCATACTATCCTCAGTTTCTGCCGAACGGTGACTTACCACCACACTGTACCCGTTGCGGTGTGCAGTTGTTGCGGCATCAAAGGCTTCACTCAGGCTGCCTATCTGGTTGACCTTGAGCAATAATGAATTGCATGCTCCCATCTCAATTCCCATTTGAAGGCGCTCTACATTGGTGACAAAAAGGTCATCTCCGACAATTATGGTGTTGGGCAGTTCTTCGGTAAGGTTGGCAAAATCCATGAACGCTTCTTCTTCAAAGGCATCTTCGATCAAATAGATGGGATACGTGTTCACCAGGTCGACATAATAATCAACCAGTTCGCCCGCGTTGAGCTGTACACCATCAATGTGGTATGTGCCATCTTTAAAGAACGATGAAGCTGCAGCGTCAATACCTATGGTGATATCATCTTCGGTATAACCAGCTATATCAATGGCATCTGATATGGCATCCATGGCATCTGCGGTAATGCTCAACGGCGGGGCATATCCGCCTTCGTAACCTACGTTCGTAGCGCCCGGGCCATATTTTTCCTTGAGGATATCGCCCAGGACATGGTAGGTCTCTGCAGCCCACCGTAATCCTTCACGGAAGGTTTCGGCTCCTTTTGGCTGTATCATGAATTCCTGGATCGAAAGGTCATTGCCGGCATGCTGCCCACCGTTTATGATATTGAGGGTCGGGACTGGTAAGGTGAATGAATTTGTACCTCCAAGGTACTGGTAGAGTGGAATATCAAATGAATCAGCTGCCGCACGGGCTACTGCAAGACTTACACCGAGGATTGCATTGGCGCCCATGCTGGATTTATTCTCAGTGCCATCCAGTTCTATCATCATCAGGTCGATTTCCCGCTGACGCCGCGCTTCCATTCCTATAATCTCGGGACCCAGTTGAGCGTTCA
>JAMJFV010000205.1:2488-3247 GCA_023544495.1 ANME-2 cluster archaeon | reverse complement strand
GTAAGGTTCTATACGCCTAAAGATGACAAGGGGAAAATAACATCAGTAACCCTGCATGTTCCCGTAAAGTTCAAAGATGCCGAGGCTGCCATGAGCGCTCTTGACGTCGCTGCTGAGGTTTTCGAGGACCCCATGTTGTTTGGACAAAGGGATAACTGGGTCGATGTGGCCCTGCCCGTGGACCTGGGTGAATCAATAAACCGTGCCGTGATGCGAGGAGAGAAGTTCAATTCACTTGTAGAAAAAGGGATTGAGGTCATGTTGGCCCATATAGGGCGGTTCAAGAGGAAAAGTGGATTATTGAGATGAACTGAACCTGCAATTTCATACTTTCACCGCTACCAGATATATCCTGTGGAAAACCAATTCCACAATACCCTGGTCATCAGCCTGATGCATAAAAGTGTCTTTCACAATTTCCTTAAAGGATTCTCTATAATCGTCATCGATATCAACAGAATAGCAATCCTGGTTCAGGTAACCTGCAATTGCCCCTGAGGAAAAGATATCGAATACTTCCTGGGGGGGTACCTGGTTCTCATAGTTGCTATTTCACTGAAAGGCACATCAAATCCGGCATTCCTGAACAGGTCGCTGTATTCATCACCTGTCTCGCAGAAAAACCAGGGCGGAATGAAGTAAGAAAAAATATCTTTTGTACGCGGGTCCTGTTCTACATTCCTGATAGCTTCAATGAAATGAGGACTGTATTCTGTTGTGGCAGGTGCCTGAATCCCTATCCTTCCCCCATTTCGCAGA
>JAMJFV010000205.1:1500-2149 GCA_023544495.1 ANME-2 cluster archaeon | reverse complement strand
GTGCGGTATGTCAAGAGCCTGGCGCAGCCTGTCCCGTTCTATGGAACCGATGATACATCCGCCCAGCCCCATTTCGACCGCGCCCAGCAGTATGCTCTGGGCTGCAATACCGTGGTCCACACCGGCTGAGCTTGAAATGTCAGTGTCGCACAATATGATAATGTAAGCAGGAGGGCGTTCACCTTCTGCAGGCCCGTCCCAGTCTTTCAAATATCCGGCCCATGCCAGGTTGGGGAAGATCAGGTCGTTCTGAGTGGATTCGCAGGATAGGATGTATTTCAATGGCTGCAGGTTGGCACCGGAGGCCGAGTACCTGGCAAGGTCGATGAGGTCCCGCAGTGTTTCAGGTGCTATGGCTTCTTCCTGGTGGAACCGCCGGTAACTCCTGTTCCTTTGTATCAGTTCTTTTATCATGATGACCTCGATTGTTAGATCTGGTTATGAGCAGCACGCGTCATCACCGGTGCCGCAGGTGGGCTCATCTTTCCCTGTCAGGGCGGCATAGAACATGGCATACGCACAACCCACGCCGCTCTCAACGGTAATAGCGCCGGTCGGGCAGTTCATCTGGCAGGCCCCGCACTCCATACAGGCGAGATAGTCTGCCAGCAGGACCTCATTTTCACCGGGAGCAAAGACCGCATGGGGG
>JAMJFV010000205.1:0-1491 GCA_023544495.1 ANME-2 cluster archaeon | reverse complement strand
CGAGATAGTCTGCCAGCAGGACCTCATTTTCACCGGGAGCAAAGACCGCATGGGGGCAGACAGTGGTACACATCCCGCAGTTAATACATTTGGCGGGGTCATATTGGAGCGTGTTTGACCGGTATGAATCGAACATTGTTACCATCCCATGAACCGTACTATGGCGAGTATAATTAATGTTGCTGTTCCTGATGCGAACATCCATGCCATGACGCGCGTGTAGGTGGATATTTCCTTCCTGACCCCTGTCACTGAGGTGAATGTGGTGGAACCTGTGAAATTCAATGATATGAATGCCGTGACTGGCGGCATGACCAGCATGGGAGCGATAGCTCTTGAAATATGGATGCACGGTGTGGGTTCCATTCCGTACCGGTATGCTGCAAGTGCAAAGGGGAGGGCAACCAGACCTCCCAGTATGAATCCTTTACTGCTGAAGTCCTTTGTGGGGATGAACGGCAACAGGAGGGGGAAGAGAAAAATACCCGACAGTACAGCGGCGGCAGCACCTGCGGCTGCCAGCGGACCAGAGGCAAAGTACAGGATGATGGATATAACCAGGAGGTACGGGATTACTTTGACAAACTCGACCGGAAATAAGACCAGGCGGTCTATGATATTGAATTGCACCCTTCGCATCTCGGGAGTGGCGTGGTGTGTCTCCAGGTATGCTGGCAGGTCGGCTACACGCACGGGTCCGTATTCCACACGAAAGCCGGTGATCTTTTTCACTTCATGAGCGGAAACACCGGTCGCACCCAGTTGGGGCAGGATGAGCACGCGATGGTTGACCTTATCGGCCAGTCCGGTTATGTGGATACGGTTTACCAGCTCGCCGGTTCCGAATGTGCCCTTGCCGGCAGCACACCATACATTGATGCCCTTTGTATCAAGCACCAGGATGTAGCAGTTCATCCTGTCATCCAGGGACGAGCGCAGCGCATCAAAGGATAGGGTGTAGTTGGCAGTGACGAATACGGGTGAATCGGGTGTGGTGCTACCCAGTGAGTACAGGCCGGGTTCTACCAGGTGGCCTGACCGGTGGATCCCCAATCGTGCAAGGAGATGGTCCCAATGGTCGGACAGGGTAAGATGGTTGGTTGTGGGATGTACCGGGGGAGTTGTGAAGGTGAAGATCGTACCTGACATTTAGTTTATTTGTTTATTCCATTGACTGATATAGGTATCGCAGGATGATGGCGGGTGGAAGAAATTGTCTTTTCAATGCACTTAATGAGCATAGACCATACCCAATCCGCACTTCCCTATCCGGGCGCCGGGCAGGTGCATCAGGGGCGGCGCAGGTGAGTGGAACATGGAGAGCGGGGGCCGAGTGATTGAAGACACAGGTGGAGGAAGATGATTGTTCAACAATGCATGTTAATCACATGCTGTTGGGCTCAGTTAGTATTATAATCTCAATTTCAGAGATCACTTCTGCAAGTCCTATCTCTTCAGAGGATTTGACTTGTGTGCCAATATGTTTATGGT
>JAMJFV010000204.1 GCA_023544495.1 ANME-2 cluster archaeon | reverse complement strand
CCTGGTATTTGATAATGCTCCATATATTTCATCATTATCATAGATTTTAGAAAAGTTTATTAATTAGAAAAATAATACACGATATTAACAGTTTTTTCGGACTGGAATTAAAAAATGGGAATAACAAGTCTGCAAAATTGAAAATTTCATGTCAATTCCATAGCATTGATTTGGGGAGGAAATACAATGAAAGAGGAAAGAATTGCGAATATTCGCAATATACGTGATTGGACAGAACCGGCACATCCATCAATTGTAAAGCTAAATGATGACCTTGTTTCGATATATTCCCATATTCGAGAGAAGTATCAAGAGAAAGTAGACAATGCTTTTGATCGTGTATCAAGGCAGATCGGATTTGTGGTAGCTACAAGTGTACCAATGGTAATAGAGACTGGAAAAAAAGGTGCAATTAAATCTTTTAACATTGGAGCAGAGCACCTGAAAGATACGCTTTTCGACAAAGAGCTTTCCGGTGTATTCAGATCTATAGAATCGCAGGACCCAGATGGTGAACCAGCTATTGCCGGACTTTCGGGAAACAGTACTTATAACGTGCAATTACTATGGTTCGAAGCTCTCAAGCTTAAGTTGAGAACTGATTGGATAGAACCTGCACATTTTGTCAGGGCGAGATTATCGGAACGACTCAGACCAGAAACCGTCAGGAGGTTCGCTGATAGAGAACTTATAGCCGGGTGCGAATGGTGCGAACCAGCCCATTGGTTCGATCCCGGGATAGCTATCCGTGATGAGGAAATCGTACTCATTGAAGCAATAGATGAGGTATACCCGGAATTGCAGCTTGGAGATCGGGTGGCGTCCTACCGTGAAATGTTCCGCAGGGCTGTCCCCGGCGTAACTGGAGCAGAACGATACCAGGTGGGTCCCGGTGTGAGGGAACCGGCTCATTACCATATCGTTCCCGAACTGAGGGACACGGCACAATATCGCGAGGGTATGGCTTTGAGGGAACCAGCACAATATCCAGAATTTGCCTATGTCCGAGAACCGGCACATTTACCGGTCGGTCCCGGAGTTATGGAACCTGCACATTACCATATTCGTCCCGATGTGAAGGAAGCGGCACAATACCAGGTGGGTCCCGGTGTGAGGGAACCAGCACATTTCCGCCGGATTGATCGTGAATTACTTTCAGAATTATCAGCAATGTTGCGTAAATATGGTTATTAGAATTGCCATAATCTCATAGCCTGTTCAACCTTTAGGCAATACATTTTTGGCTACAGGTGATGTGAGAACAATGGGGAGAGAATTATGAAAATATCACTAATAGGTGCGGAATTGGAAGAGAACCTGGGGCTACGTTATATAGCTTCTTCTCTGGAACAAAAGGGTCATCTGGTTGAAATTGTTCCATTCAATTCTGAGTATGATGTATCACCCGCTGTCAAACATGTGAAATCGTTCGATCCTGTGCTAACGTGCCTGTCAATGGTATTTACAAGCCGTGCCGGGGAATTCTGTAATCTTGCACAGGCACTTCGTGATAATGGTTACAATGGTCACCTGAACGCCGGAGGTCATTTTGCCGCATTAAATTGCGAAGTTCTGCTCAATGATTTTCCCGCGTTTGATTCGGTGACATTGGGTGAAGGAGAAAAGATCATCTGTGAGTTAGCCGATTATCCTGATGACCTGTCTCAGATCGCAGGTCTGTGTTACCGTCAAACCGATGGTTCGATAGCTATCAATCCATCATCAGGTAATCCTGATGACCTGGATGCATTATCTTTTCCAAAAAGAACATCATTCCATGAATATTATGGCAAACCTATAGCGAGCATTTTAAGCAGTCGGGGATGCTGGCGCAACTGCGCATTCTGCAGCATCAATGCCTGGTATAAACAGGGTGGTGGGAAGAAGTTCAGGATCCGAAGCGTGGAAAATATTGTTGCGGAAATGAAGGAACTTTATTTCGACCATGGTATCCGGATATTCAACTTCCAGGATGACAATTTCTTTCTCCCAAAACCTGATGAAGCCATTCTCCGTTTCAAGGCCTTACGAGCCGAATTACAACGGGAAGGGGTGATGGATATTGCAATTGCTATCAAAGCACGGCCAGATAGCATAACAAAAGAATCCATCCAGGTCCTGGATGACCTGGGTCTGTTCCGGGTATTCCTGGGTGTGGAAAATGCTTCTGAAAATGCCCTTCGCAATCTGAACCGAAAATGCACTATTGACCAGATAACGAACTCACTGCAGGTCCTGAATGACTTTGATGTACATATTGCTTACAATTTGCTAATGTTCGAACCTGATACGATTATGGATGACATCCAGATCAACTTACGTTTCATGGAGCGGCATGTGAACAATCCTTTTAATTTCTGTCGTGCGGAAGCGTATGCAGGAACAGGACTGGAAGCGAAACTCCTGAGTGAGGACATGTTATTGGGCGATTATTTTGGTTTTGACTACAGGCTTAAGGACCCACGGTCCGAGGCATTTCACCAGATCGCCAATTATGCCTTCTTCGATAGAAATTTCAGCGATTCAGGATTGCATTATTTCAATATGCAGGTGGATTTCTCTTTCCAGCTGTTACGGCGTTTTTATCCGGAAATCCTTACCCAGACACTGCGCGCAGATGTACGCAATTTCATCAAACGCACGAACCTGGATACCTATCAGTGGCTCAGCGAGATCTATGACTTTGTCAATTCTACAAATCCGGCAAACCACACTGGCATCAGGGATTTTGCCAGAGAGATGCGAGAGCGCGTGGACTTCAGGAGCAATGAATTGCATTTCCAGGGTGAAAACATTTTACGCAGGCTTTCTGATGCGTACGACCGAAACAGCCCGGCCCAAAAGGTCCCGTTGCCATCACCAACCGCTGGAGATCTGCTTTTAAGGGGAATGAAACCGATCCCATATCGAGGTTTGGATATTTCTGGAGAGCTACAAATGGCGAATCGGGAATTTTTGAAGAGTGATGATATGGACCTTTTTGGAATAGCACCGTCAGTGATCCCATATAATGTGTTCAGGAACCAGATGCATCAAAAACGATAAGAAGAAATAGGAATTCCAGAGGTTTTACTACTTCTCAATATAGACTCTTCGTAATGGTTTCGCTTCATACTTCTTAGAAGATAGTTCAAGAGCAGCTTTCATTTTGGCTTTTGGCGTTATCCACTATTACGAGATTCTTGAAGAAAATGAAACTATTTTCAAACAGGAGAAACGTGGGCGTCCAAACTCAAATACAAGATTTAAGTGTATG
>JAMJFV010000203.1 GCA_023544495.1 ANME-2 cluster archaeon | reverse complement strand
CGATAAATGGACAATTCAGAAGGATTAAATATTAATTTAACAAAGTCAAGTTAATTTTAAGGTATTAATTTTAGGGTATGAATAACCTCACAATTTTAATTAAATTATATATTAATTATCAGACTTTAGATGTAAACAGATTTAATCCATAACGATTAACCGGTCCCAAAATATTAATTAATATACGCATCCTTAATATTATATATTGGTAATGTTCAATACATGAGAAAATGGTGGGAATTAAATTCATGACATTAAAGAGTGGAAAACAGGAAAATATTATTGATAAAATACTGCCAGGTACCTTCATAAATAATAATTCAGGTAGTATATTCATACTATTTGTGATTATCGCAGTACTGACATTCATCGTTTTTGGAAACTCGGTTGTAAGTGCGACACCATTGTCGACAAATACCATACCTGAGCATGATGATTTAAGTGAATATCCCGATGATCGAGAATGCATTAATTGTCACCTCCCGCATCAACAGAGTAATTTAGAGGATGGAATTACCACAAACATTTACCCTAATTACGATACAACCTCTCAGTTAGATAACTCCATGTCTCTTTCTGTAACAACTGTTTCTGGTGATATTATTTTGATAAGCAGTATAGGACAGAACTGGTATCAACAGGGAATCAACGGACTTGGAATACAAACCTGGGGGTGGACGTTCTTTGATGAGACTTATTTGAACGGTGGATATCCAAGTAATAAAATTATACCACCTGAACAAACCACCCAGAGAAATAATATATACGCTCTTCTGCTCGATAGCGGCAACAACAGCACCCCGATCAAAGGTGCTCAGGTAACTGCAAATATCACATATTGGATGTACAATGGTACTGACTACTTCAATAGTATCGTTCAGGTTAACCTTACGGAAGATACGAATCATAGTGGTTTTTATAATGGAGTATTCTATTTTAAAGGCGGTCCGACAACTAAAGAAGGGTGTAGTTACTGCCATCTTATGCACGCTCAGACAACACCACAACTTGGTTATTTTCCTGGGAACTATACTGTTAATATCACTGCACAAGCAGATAATAAAATGTCAAACAAGGAAATAGGTTTTGAAGTGACACCATGGGGATGTGAAGATTGTCACGGAAGTCCAAATCCTCATAAATCAGGATTGGTAGCTCTGGGCGAATCCTGTTATATCTGTCATGGCCTAAACGATATGGGTCATGATGATGCAGGAAATCCACATCAAAATACGGCACATAGAAGCATTGATTGTTCAGATTGTCATACAAATAAACGACTGGATCCAGATTCCTTTAATGGTATTAATTTCACCGCTGGTGGCATTGATAACAATAAATCGGTACCGCAATATAACTATACATCTGCACAGATGAGCAGCGGCACTCACTCGAATCTTGCATGTACGGATTGTCATAAGGACCTTTCACTTCCAAATATCGAAGGAAACTACCAGGCTGATAATTACACAATCGAGAACACAGTTAATAATCATACTCCAAGCTTTGCGAGCATACAGAATTTCCAGGATTATTATGTCATAAATGTGACTTCCGGCGGACCTCTGGTTTTGACACTCGATTGGGATGATACATCAAATATCGGATTTTTCTTGTACCCACCAGGCTTCAGCCCTGATGAAGGCGATAGACCCTATTATAATGGTTCGACGTTCACAAATAAGCCTGAAATCTACACGGACAGCAATCCTCTTACAGGCAACTGGTTACTTGCAGTATATGGTTACGATTTTATCGCGGGATACAAGGTTGGAGAATTACAAACAGCATTGAACTACACATTAAATTCGACATACCCGGTTCAACAAAAGAATCTCCCACAAATACCTGAATGTAACGATTGCCACAACTCAACTGCTCTTGGTGGTGCATATACTGAATATGAGATCCCGGATTGGAATCCGGGCTTTGCTCATGTTGATATTGATAACGATGGAGTTCTTGACATTCAATGCAGAATGTGTCACAATGCCATGCATGATATTACCGTGAGAAATTGTCAGAATTGCCATACAATAGCACCCGCAAATCATCCTGCGCTTATTCCCGAGTTTTTGTTTTATCCTGCAGACCAGTGCTTATCATGCCATGGCGATCCTCATGAAGTAACAGGAGGTGGAGGACCTAATTGTATTGCCTGCCATGATATAGGAGACAGCGCAATACATCTTGTTGATGTTTCTGTAATTGTTTCAGGGATTCATGGAAATCTCAACAATATTACTGGTGATCCAAATGAAGCCTGTTGGGGTTGCCACCAGACCAATGGTAATGAACCATCCGGTATGGGGGACCGCTATAATACACCGTATATCTGCACAGATTGCCATTTAGAAAGTTCAGTTGATGCCGGTATCTATGGTGCACCTATAGTGGCAGAACATTTCAAGAATGGTCAGGATATTCTCGTTGCAGCGGGAGCGAGTAATAATATATCATCCTGCCTCAGATGTCATCAGAATATAAGTGACATGATATTACCTAATTTAGATGCTGAGAATGGAACATTCGATACCGATGGTAATGGAATTTTTGGCGGACCAACTAATCCTTATCATTATGGGAGAAATCGAACAGATATTATATCAATAAATGAAACCAATTGTTCTTACTGTCATCAATCTATAAGTGAGTTTGATGAAGTATTCCTGAATCCAGGCAATATCGACATAACCCATGATGGTGGCAAGAGTTGTTATATATGTCATCGGGAAACAGAATCTGCTCAAGGACGGATTCATGATTCATCTTTAGTTGGTGGTGGTGGCGGAGCATGTATAGAATGCCATAGTGTCACAGGAAGCGCATCCATCATAAATGAGACTGACCTTGGCAGACACATAAACATTAATATAACAATTGGTGGCATTGGCAATCTAACGTCTGAGGATTGTATCGGATGTCATTTCGATAACCCCCATTCGGGGCCGGATGCAACGAACACGTATTATTGTATAGATTGTCATACAACTGCTGGTACAGGGCCCAGTAAATCAAGCATCCTTTTCGAGGAAAATAAACATGGCAGGACTTTATGTATAGATTGTCATCTCGCAGATGGGACATATCATCAGGAAGATCCACGGGGTTCAGTGGCTAATATATTGTATGTAAATAGGTACAATCCCGGAGATGTGAACGTTACCGATTGTATTGATTGCCATTATGGCAGCAACCTGGATGATGCGCCATTCTATGCACCAGGAGCAGGTAGCCACATTACGAGTTTAGAGATTAGTAGTTGTAGAGGTTGTCATGCTGGTCAGGTTAC
>JAMJFV010000202.1 GCA_023544495.1 ANME-2 cluster archaeon | reverse complement strand
AGGACGATACTGATAATATCAGGAAACTGCTGGATAGGTATAGCGACCAGATACGTCCTGGTGAAGTAGTACATGCATACATAATTGCCGACAGGTCATATATTGTGCTTGACCCTTACGACCTTTTCGGAGAGTCTGAACAGAGGACGTTATCCAAAATACAGGCATTGGATATGACACAACCGGTTCAAAGTGGTTCTCCCGTGTCACCCAAAAAAGTGGACCTTCATACACCGAAACATATTACCCCCACATATTCTGCACCGATCAGCGTAACTCCGGCATTCAGAGCACCGGTACACCTGGCCCCCACCCACAAAGAACATGAGATAATACCTGAAGAAAAGATACCGGAAAAGGAACTTATTGAGAAATCTGATGAAAAAATAGTCAGGAAGATCCTTAGTGATTTTGCCATAGGAAGGAATAAAAAACTAGCAGTAGGTCAACTGAAGAGTGGCAGGCGTGCTGAAGTCTTGACCAAAGGCAAACGTGGACGATATGTGAAATCCCGAATTCCGAATGGAGACGTAACAGATATTGCCATTGCTCCCACCATCCGGGCAGCTGCCATTCATGCTGAGGGCGGGAGGATCACGGTTAAAAAGAGCGATTACCGGGAGAAGGTCAGACGCAGACGTATTGCTACCCTGATAAACATTGTAATGGATACCAGCGGCAGTATGGATGAGATCGATAAGATCGATATCACTCGCAGCGTAATAGTAGCGCTCCTTAAAGATGCCTACCAGCGAAGGGACAGGGTATCGCTTGTTACATACAGTGGACGAAAAGGTGAGATGGTATTGCCTTTTACTTCATCTGTGGAACGTGCAAAACGGTATCTTGAAACCATCCCCTTTGGCGGCACTACACCGCTTGCGTCCGGTATACTGATGGGATTACACGCACTGCACAATGAGATCAGGAAGGACCCATCCACCATACCCATAATGGTTCTGGTAACCGACGGCAAGGTAAACGTTCCGCTGGAAGTCGGAGGCAATATCCGGAGGGAACTGTCAACAGTTATGAAATATATCGTCAATGAAGGTATTCACCTGCTCGTAGTGGATATGAGCAGTGAGGGATCAGAACTTGCATTTGAGATATCTGAGGGGACCGGTGGGAGATACTACCACCCCGACCGTCTTAGCAAGGAAACCCTGTACAAGGCCATCAGTGATCAGAGAGATGAGGCTACGTACTTTGCCAATGTGTAATGGTGCAGGAAGTTTTGAACATGGGTGTGGAACTGGGTGATATTTTTGAAAAGCACGAAGCTGAGATAAGCGACCTGGCCGGAAAGGTGGTGGCCGTCGATGCTTATAATACCCTGTACCAGTTCTTAAGTATTATCCGGCAGCGGGACGGTACACCTCTCAAGAATGCCAGCGGCGAAGTAACATCACACCTGTCAGGCTTTTTATACCGCACCACCAACCTGATAGAAGCAGGTATCAAACCAGTATTTGTGTTTGACGGAAAGCCGCCCGGTTTCAAGGCCCAGATACTGGAAGCCAGGAAAAATACGCGGCATAAGGCCATGCAGCGATGGCAGGATGCTATTGCCCAAGGTGAGGAAGAGAAAGCCTTTGTACATGCCCAGGCTTCGTCACACCTTAAAGGGAGCATGGTCGAGGATGCAAAAGTCCTGCTGGGTTATATGGGGGTTCCGGTTGTGCAGGCACCGTCGGAGGGGGAAGCACAGGCGGCCCACATGGTGCTCTCAGGGGATGCTGACTTTGCGGCATCACAGGACTATGATTCACTATTATTCGGCGCGCCCATGGTGGTGCGCAACCTGACTATTACCGGTAAGCGCAAACTGCCTCGCAAGAATATCTATATTGATGTGAAACCTGAGATCATTGACCTTGCAGAGGGGCTTAATGCCAGTGGTATCACCCGGGAACAGTTGATAGATATTGCCCTTCTGGTGGGTACTGATTACAATCCCGGTCTGGAACGTGTGGGGCCCAAAACTGCACTGAAACTGGTAAAGCAGTACGGTGGTATTGAGGCCGTACTTGCCGAGAAGGGTGTGGGTATTGAGAACCTGCAGGAAATCAAGGACCTGTTCCTTTACCCTGAAGTCTCTTCGGATTATGAGATATCCTGGAAGTCCCCGAAGGAGTCGGAAATAACCGATTTTCTCTGCCGTAAACATGATTTTTCAGAAGTAAGAGTGAAGGGGGCCGTGAACCGGTTGATAGAGGCTTCTGATGCAGGACAACAGACACTTGACCAGTGGTTTTAAGGGTTTTGACCGATATTTCTTCTCCTATAATCGGAGCGATTCAACTTGACACTCAGAAGTAATGAAATTAAAAAAGGGCTGGAAAGGGCACCTCACAGGTCTTTGCTCAAAGCCGTTGGTTTGACAGATTATGAAATAGACCGCCCGTTCATAGGTGTGGTCAATTCCTGGAACGAGGTGATACCGGGTCATATCCACCTGGATAAGTTGGCAGAGGCCGTTAAAGCCGGTATCAGGCTGGCCGGGGGTGTGCCCTTTGAATTCTCAACTATAGGTATATGCGACGGCATAGCCATGGGCCATGAAGGAATGAAATACTCACTCCCCAGCAGGGAACTCATAGCAGACACTATCGAACTGATGGTACAGGCACACCGCTTCGATGGCATGGTAATGATACCTACCTGCGACAAGATAGTGCCTGGCCACCTGATGGCCGCAGGCCGGCTTGACATACCGACAGCTGTTGTTACTGGCGGCCCGATGCTGCCCGGGTTCGTGGATGATGAGAACCGGGACCTTATATCGGTATTTGAAGGTGTGGGGGAGCGGCAGAACAATAACATCACAGAGGAAAAACTCAGGACCCTGGAAGATTATTCGTGTTGCGGAGCTGGTTCATGTGCCGGTCTGTTCACTGCAAACACCATGGCCTGTATCACCGAAGCACTGGGTATGAGCCTGCCGGGCTGCGGGACGGCCCATGCTGTAGATGCAAAGAAATTCAGGCTGGCAAAGGAGACCGGTATGAAGATAATGGAACTGGTCGAGAAAGGCGTAACGGCACGGCAGATAGTGACAGAACAGGCCCTGGATAACGCCATCAGGGTAGATATGGCGATCGGAGGCAGCACCAACACAGCCCTGCACCTGCCTGCCATAGCCAGGGAGTTCGACCTGGAACTGCCGCTCGAGCGGTTCGATGAAATGAGCCGGATCACACCGCACCTCACCAACCTGAGACCGGGCGGCAGCCATTTCCTGCTTGACCTGGAACGGGCAGGCGGCATCCCCGCTGTCATGCAGCGCCTGGG
>JAMJFV010000201.1 GCA_023544495.1 ANME-2 cluster archaeon | reverse complement strand
GGGACAATAATGAGACTGATTATCTGAATGTTATCAATAACAGGTGGGATGAAATGAACCCTGCTGCCGACGTACAGGAAGTCCTTGACCGTTGCCGGAACAATACAGGCATGCCTGTTCCACCGGGTATTACCTTCAGTGTCACGTCAGTGAATACGTATTCCAAATGTCCGAAAATGTATGAACTAAAGCAGGTGCTGGGTATGCCTACCCGGGCAGAGGAGCAGCCAGACGGAGCAATGAACGTGGGGAGTTTCGTTCACAGGGTACTGGAAATGGCGGTAAGGCAGAGGATATCCACCAGGGAACAACTGGACGGTATCGTTACCTCTCTCACCGAACAGGATACATGGAAATGGGTGGATGTTGAACTGGCCCGGCCATTATTAGAGGTATTCTGGAAGCGGAACAAACACACCATACCCAACAACCGTATGGTGGAGAAGATGTTCTCGGTGCAGCTTGATACGCACGTCTTCACGGGTTTCATTGACAGGGTTGACCTGATACCAGGGAGTGATAATGAGGTCGAGATCATTGATTACAAGACCGGGAAAGAGCCTGATCCGGTGGAGCGGTCGCGGCAGTTGCTGTTGTATGCAGAAGGGTTCAGGCACCTGTATCCAGAGTATACGGTCCGGAAACTGACCCTCGAGTTACTGTCACAGCAAAAACCCAGGGTATATGAACTGCAGGACGGTGAATATGTAAGCTCAAGGGTACAGCCTCTGGACAATGAGGTAATACCCGGGATGGTTGAGGTGGCAAACCGGATCATACACGATTACCAGTACGGTTTTGAGAGGTGCGATGACGATAAACAGTGTAAGAAATGCGGGTATACGCTATACTGCGATCATGCATGATACACAGGATACAGGAAAAACATCCCGGACATCTATTTCATGACCGTACCATGGGGGTGTCCTGAACGTTCATCCAGGTGGTATTTACCAGGTATTGCACTGGAGCCCCTCAAGGGTTTCGTGAGATATACCCTCTCTTGAAGTGATGACAGCCCCCTTAATGCATGGGAGCATGCACATTCGCCAGATGGTGGAAGTTTTGAGACCAGTTCAGTCAGGATACTGTCGATATCTTTGAGCAATCGATGCATATTCTTCATCGCTTCTTTTCGTGATGAACTCATACCGCATACATTGTAGTCACTGTGGAACAATTACTGACAAATGGATAAAGATACTGCAGTGGCGGGTGTTTATTATAGAGATAAAAAATACAGGTGCAGAAATAACTGTTAAATAAGATGAACGTCTACAACATCATGAATAACCATTATATATTAAGATTGTAAATATATATTAATATTAGATATAATCATCGTTCAGGTGTGAATATGGAAAAACTGGACACCAGAGGCCGGATATGCCCGATCCCTCTATTCCATACGAAACGAAAGCTTGAGGAACTGTCTTCAGGAGATATGCTTGAAGTGATCGCTGATGATAAGACCGCAAGGGAGACAATACCACAGTGGTGCAGGATGCATGACCATACGATAGTATCTTCAAAAGAGACGGAGGACCATTTCATAATCACTATCAGAAAATCCTGATCAAAATCACGTTAACAAGGCAACAACTATGGTTTCAAAATTTGTTCTGAATGTAAGGGAAAAGGTGAAAGATTCCATTGATATCGACGAAGGCAACTGCGGGACCTGCCACAGAGTGCTGCGTGAGTTGTCTGAACAGGGCGGATATGCCTCATGCTGGGAGCGGCCCGATGGCATACGGGCGAAAATCTATGACAATAAGGGGAACGTGGTCGGAGAGGGAGAGGGCATAACCTGGCCACCCGCCATCCTGTTCGCCATGGTGGAAGGCGGGTTCTTTGAACCAGATGTGGAGGAAGAACTTGTCAGGTCGCTTCAGTGTATCATTGATATGGAGAAGGTGGCCCGGATATACGGCTATGGCAGGGTTGTGACCCCTGTGGCGGCTGCTTATAAGGAGGTCTGGGGTGAGGGCGGCCATGTGGAGATCCGGCGCAATCGCTGGGGTATCGAGGTGGTGTTCTATGACAGTGAATGCGGGGAGATCGCTGTCGGGCCCATCTCATACTGTCCCACATGCGGTACTGCTGCCGCGCTTCCCAGATACCCGGAACTGGCAGAGCGTATCAGGGAGCAGTTGAAGGGTGCCCATAATACGGGTAAGGATAAGTATGAGCGGGATATCGAGACCAGGTTCATGTACAAACGGGGGAGGGTATATGTTGAGATATACGAGCGGGGTGAACGGACCGGCCGCTCTATGGCCTGCTGTATCGCATATACAGCGGTCAAGGCTGAGATCAATGCAGGCATTGCCGGTCCAAAATGGGGTGCGCTGTTCAGGGAGTACTGCCGGGTGTGCCCGGTGAAGCTGTGCCGCAGCGCGAAAAGTGATATGGGACGGGCCGGGAACCTTATCATCTCTGATCTTGAGCAGCAGGAATTGAACACTGATGTGGGTATCAATACCTATGTCACGGCACAGGTCAGGAGGGATAAGGAGATCATGGGGCAGGGTATCGGTACCGTATGCGCCTTCAGCAGTTTGTTGAACGCGGCGGCGAGGTCAGTTAAACTGAAGTCTGAACTGGGTTCTTCCCGGGAACTGGTGGAGGAGTGAGGCCGTGCACGAGATAGCAATCGCAGGTGGTATCATTGACATTGCACTGGACCATGCCAGGAAACACAATGCCAGGAGCGTGAAAGAGGTATGGGTTGAAGTGGGTGAACTGACAAGCCTGAATCCTGACCAGCTTCGTTTTATCTTCAATACGATTACCAGGAATACGGTACTGGAGGGGGCAGAGTACAGGATAGATATGATAAAGCCTGTTATTGAATGCAACCAGTGCAGGTATCACGGGGCCATTAAGTTCTTCCAGGCACTGCATTATGTACTGCCGGTCATCCACTGTCCTGAATGTGATAGTACTGATGTGGAGATACTGCAGGGGCGGGATTGTACGGTGAAGGATATGGTTTTTAGTTAATCCTCATCTGTTGTATGACCCATCTTTGAGAACTCATTTTTTTGAAAAAATCACTAACAATACCTGAAGATTCCCGTTGAAAATCGACCCCTTTTTCCCACCAATTTTGACCCACCTTCATATAACATTTCATACTTTTAATAGTTCCTATTTTTCACTAAGTGGATACCCCCCTTCCATTATATTTTAAACGCAGATTTATGCTGATTCACACTGATTAAATAGTGCATACATTTCACAATTTATATATTTTAACAGCCATGACAGCACTCCAACGGCACAACATCCAGATAATAATGAATCCCCGTCATCCCACAGCAGATAATGAG
>JAMJFV010000200.1 GCA_023544495.1 ANME-2 cluster archaeon | reverse complement strand
ATACAATCAAAAGTATTATCATGATAATGAGATTTTACACTGTGTATACCAGCCAGCTTCAAGATCCCGTTATAATGCTTATCTTGAGTTGCTTACCAGGGAAAAATATATTTTTTGATAGCTTCTGGCGTATGTTTTTTATTCAATTTGAAAAGATCTGTCTCTTTGAACAGTTTATATAAAATTAAGACGGGCGACGCTGCAATAACCCGACAACTAATGTTGGAGTGACCTTAGTTTTTAAGAGCAACATGAGATCGGTTCCAGTTATTAAAGTAAAAATGGCTGCAACTATCACCACATCACAAAAAGGATAAGAAGGTGCATTTTGGCACCCACCCGCCCTTTTTAAGTGCTCCGATGGGGATTTGAACCCCAGTCGCAGGAGTGAGAGTCCTGCATGATTGGCCGTGCTACACTATCGGAGCGATTCGTAAAGATGTTCTACATATTTGTTTTTACATTTAACCTTTTTGTTGTTCTACGATCCCATTTCCGTCAATCCAGAAAGCTGGATGCCCAGGGAGGCATTTTGATGAACTTAGATTATATATTTGTAAGTAACTGTTTGTAATTTTATAATGATGGGTCTTACACACTATATTTATAAATCTGCAGCAAAATCAATAGCAGAACCAGGTTTTACTACTACTTGTCCGGTTAATTTATGATTTGTCGATAAATAATCTATAACGAAAATTCAGTACGCTTCGGGCTAAATTGTGAACAAGGTTTATATAATATTACGTGAAAACATAATCGGTAACAGTATACTCTTACGGGGTATTTAATAATGACAGGAACAAGAAACTTTGTATTAAGGGACAAAAAAGGTAATGAGCATGGAGTGTTTACTGGCAAGCAGCCCAGACAGGCAGCCTTGAAGGCAGCCAACAGGGGCAAAGGAACCAAGAAGAAGCCAGATACAATTATCCTGAGGGAAAGAGGCACCAAAAAGCTTCACGTATACGAAGGTTGGAGAGAAGAAGTAGCTGCTCCAAAGAACAAGCCAAGCTGGATGCCTGACAAGATAAAAAAACCCAATGTGAAAAAGATCAACATTGAAATTATAGACAAAGTCTAAGCAGTTCCGGCCCAAATGGGCCTTCTTTTTCCTTTATTGATATCCTCGATGTCGAGGATAATTTTTACCGTACTTCCAGAGTTGATGGTTATACGGGCATGCCGGGATTCGAACCCGGGTTCCAGGCTCCGGAGGCCAGAATGATATCCTCTACACTACATGCCCGCACAGCACATAATAGGCAGCCCCGGATATAAATGCGCCGCCCATAGTAGCTATAAGATTTACACCACTGTTGGAAAGCCAGCCTCTGTGCTGCAGGGTAGCGCCCAGTAGGCTGTCAAAATTCGTCCCACCAAATCCGCCCAGTACCACTACCAGAAGCCATACAAAATACGAAACAGCACTACCCGGATCTATGTCGATCACGCCAAGTACCATTGCAAGTATTCCAATAACAATGGAACCTCCTATACACACACCTTCACCCAGCCGTGTAACACCACCATCGGTACCCGGTTTAACAGGCTTCAAGGTAGTGATCAGAATAGGTTTACCCCTATTGGTCTCCCCTATTTCACTGGCCAGGGTATCACCCGTGGCCGTGGCCACGGCACCCAGGTATGCGAACAGCAGTACCGGGCCGAGATCAGGATATAATTCGTGGTACACACCGTACACCACAGCCAGTATCAATGCAGTAATGGAATTGCTCAGCACATTCTCATAACTTCTCACCCCTCCCTTACCCTGTGCGATCCCCCTCATCACCTTGTAGTTATACTGATATTTTGTAAAAGCACCACCCAACAGGAAGAACATGATGAGGATCAGATACCAGTTTATGTTCGTGAATACTATGATCAGTACGCCGAGCAGTGTTGCCGACAGCATGGCAGACACATCAGCAATATCCATGCGGTATGCCAGATATGCAAGAAACAATGAGAAAATGAAGGTTGCAGATAAATGAGAAAAGTTCACGTAATAACCAAAACTTGCAAATAACCACATAACCATACCCGTACCCAGCATCAGTGTTAGATATTTATCAGCCTTCGAAGGTATGGATTCCAGTAAAGCACAGGTCACCCCGCCTATCAATGTGAGAAAGAACAACTGGCTCAATGAAATGGGTATATTCATCCAGGCAGTGATCCAGTACGCTGCAGCACAGGCAGACAGGGCACCAACTATTATCAAGGTGATACTTGAAGTGGCTGAAATGAACTTACTATCCAGATGGGGTTTTTGTATACCTCTTTTCCTTACAGACGCAGCAGCCAGACTACCAGCTGTAGTGATGAAAATAGATGCACCCAGAATGTATACAGGAAATTCATAGTCTGTGAATCCAAGTATAACGCTCAATAGACTCATGATAAATAGTGCAAAAGAAAAACCCCATAATGAAAATGCAGGTACTATTTTCTGGTGCATCCTTAAAGCAAGGACAAGAGTAATGACTAAAAACAATGCTGTTAAATATTTGGCAGGTATGAACGGTAATAATACAGCTATGAGCATAACAAACATAAAAAAAACCGAATGTGCATTATTTTCCAAATCCATAAGCATTGATACCACTAGCTAAGATAACATATAAGGGCAAATAATTTATCCTTACGATATAACCTATGTGCAATGGGATTATTCTCCGGATTATACCAGCTAAGACTTGAGCAGAGCATACTGAAGGACGATAAAACCTCACTCCCCACCAGTATTGTGCTTATCCTCACAGAAAGTGACCTGCTGGATGCAGACTTTTCCCGGCGTCTCAATGAGTTCATCGAATGGTGCAGAGAATACAGCATCAATATCCTGACAATCTATATCAGTTTGATCGATGTTGACCCCGACATCTCTGACAGGATCTACCATAAACTCCAGATGAAGATAACAAACACATTAAATGAGGTAAATGCCACAATCAACCTCATAACAATTGACGGCCAGGACCATCATCTAAAGACTGCGAAAGGCAGGAACATGCACATGAATGTATCTCTGGGATACGGAGGTAAGAAAGAACTGACTGAAGCATTCAAGGATATTATGTCAAAGATAGATGCTGGTGAATTGACACCTGACGAAATAGATGGCTCGGTGATCGAACAAAACCTGCTCATCAAATATGAACCGGACCTTGTCATCCGTTCAGGCGGAAAACGCCTTGCTGATTTCCTGATATGGCAGTCAGTTTACTCAGAGATATATTTTACTGATGTAAGCTGGATGAATTTCAGGAAACTCGACCTGCTGCGTGCGATACGGGATTTCCAGAAACGCCAGCGCAGGTTCGGTAAATAA
>JAMJFV010000001.1:12350-41737 GCA_023544495.1 ANME-2 cluster archaeon | reverse complement strand
CAGGACCCTGCGGCTTATGGCTGAAGCTGGAATGAAGGTGCCACTATCCGATATTGTCACCATGCAGATCGACAATATGCCCGAATATCCTGAGTTCAGGGAGCGGCTGGATACTATTGTAGAGATACTGAACAGGGAAGAAGAAAAATATGCTGATACCCTTGAACGGGGACGGCGTTTGGTAGCAAAGACAGCACACCACTATATGGATAAAGGTGAGCAATTCCCCCTTGATGAGATCATCCAGATGTACGACACCCACGGCATACCCCCTGAGATAACAGCAGAGGTGGCCAGGGAGATCGGCCTGAGGATAGACCTGCCCGACACATTCTATTCACTTGTAGCTGAAAGCCACAGTAAAGCTGAGGAAAAGGAAGACGTGGTGGTGACAATTCCTGATATAGAGGGATTACTCGCCACAGAGAGATTATATTATTACCATTCTGATGAACTTGAATTCCAGGCAAAAGTAGTCGCGGTGATAGACGGCAATATTGTACTCGACAGGACCCAGTTCTATCCCGAAGGCGGTGGACAGCCCCATGACCATGGTGTGATCACCAGAGGAGACACAGTATATCATGTGGTTGAAGTCCGGATAGAGCAGGGTGTGATATTGCACACGGTCACTGAGGACAGGATCGACCTTGAACCCGGGGACATTGTGGGCGGTTCAGTGGACGGAACACGAAGGGTGGCTCACATGCGCCATCATACTGCTACCCACCTGGTGAACGATGCAGCCAAGAAAGTCCTGGGCAACCACATCTGGCAGGCCGGCGCCCAGAAAAGTGCTGACAGAGCACGCCTTGACCTGTCTCATTTCAAACGTATTACGAATGATGAACTCAAGGAGATTGAACTGATCGCCAACAGATCGGTAATGGCCAACATCCCTGTGGATATCTCCTGGATGGACAGGACACAGGCCGAGCAACGTTTCGGTTTTGTACTATACCAGGGTGGTGTGCCGCAGGGTAAACAGATCAGGGTGCTCAAGGTAGGGGATGATGTAGAAGCTTGCGGCGGGACCCATGTGAGCAACACCGGGCTTATCGGTCCCATTAAGGTCCTGAAGACCGAGAGGATACAGGATGGCATAGAGCGCCTGGAATATGCTGCAGGTGAAGCTGCAGTAAAGCGCTGGCAGGAACTGGACGACCTGCTGCGCCTGAGTGCCGATGAGTTGAAAGTTGCCCCGGAGCACTTACCAGAGACCACTGGCAGGTTCTTTAGTGAATGGAAGGAATTTAAGAAGGAGAACACCAGGTTGAAGGAGGAACTTGCTTCAGCGCTGGTTGCTGCATTACTCTCAAATGCTGATACGTTCGGTGGATTCAGGATCATAACACATACCCTGCACGGTGCTGATATCGAAGAACTTGTTAAAGCTGCGGCCGAGTTCACCAAGGAACCCGATGTAGTTGCTCTATTGGCCAGCGACTATGCAGGCGCAAAGATAGTGGCAGCGGCCGGGCACTATGCAATAAAGGGTGGAGCGAACTCAGGCGACCTTGTACGTGAGATGTCAAAGGTCGTGGGTGGTGGTGGCGGCGGCAGGCCCGAACTGGCACAGGGTGGCGGCCCTGATGCAGGTAAGATCGGTGAGGCCCTGGTGCGCGGAGTGGAAATGCTTCGGAAAAACCTTGGACGATAGCATCAATGGAGTGGATGTTGTTTATCGTTATCAGTATCAATGCCGCGAATAATTACCCCGGGTCTGTAGGGTGTTCTATGCTACGATCAATTGATGTCCATATTTGTTAATTCAGGGTAGGGATAGTACCTCATCATAATATATTTTGGAAAAGTTATTATACTTTTAGAATTAATTGCCATTATTAATAATTTATCTCTGGGGTTTAAGGTAGAATACAATTTGGGGCCGAGCGATTGGGCGATGACCACTCCTGTGATAAGTGTAGGCTATCGATTAAAATGAGGCGATACAATGATTTTATGTGAATGTGGTGAATTTATCCGAGGAGAAACTTTTAAAGATTATATCTGTACTTCCGCAAATCCATCTACGGCAACCGTAGGACATGAAAAATGCGGATTATTGTTTGATTTCATTGATGATAAAATACCTAAAAAATATTCCTCCAAAAAGGAATTGAAGAGTATCGCAATTAAATTTGCTGAGATAAAAAATCTGGATCAAAGCGCACTCGAACAATTTTTGATTGAAGTAGATCGATTGAAGACATTGGGAACATTATCTGATTATGATTTGCTCATGAATGCATTTGGCAGATTATAACATAGTATCGAGGTTCAGGAGATTCCTTCAATTACCATAGAGGTGATAATTCTATGAAAATCATTCCTGGATCCCAGGAGAGTTCTGGTACGTTCCTTCCACTTGACGAGGTAAGTGATAATTCATGAAAATCATTCCTGGATCCCAGAAGAGTTCTGGTACATTCCGTCCTCTCGAAGAGGTACCTGTGTATGAATCCAGTATTCAACATCTACTGGATGAATTCCAAAGAATTGATCTTTTGATCCGATCTTACATGAACAATTTCATGGGAGAGCAACAGGAGTATATCGATGAACTTCGCGGATTGTATGTATCAGAAGGCGAAGTGAATTCGATTCTGCAAAATCCTTTAAGTGGATTCAATTCTGACCCGATCATAGATTCAGAACTGGAACACATTGAGACCATAACCGGGAAAATTAACCAGAGGAAAGAGCATTCCATTCAAAATGGAAAAGAACTGCGTCTTCAACTATTATCAGACCGATTTCACCTGAAATCGGTTGAAATTGATATTCTTCTGATCGCCCTTGCTTCTGAATTTGACCTCAGATATGAAAAGCTGTATTCATATCTCCAAAACGATGTGACAAAGAAGTGGCCACAAGTTGACCTCGCGATACATCTTCTCTTTCCATCGATCGAGGAACGGATACAAGGGAGGGAATATTTTTCACCTGATGCTCCTTTGATCAGGAACCGGATCATTCATCTGGTAAATAATGATCCTGAAAATATGTCATCGCTTGTATCAAATTTCATCAAGGTCGATGAGAGGATCGTGAACTTCCTTACCGGATCGGATGAGATCGAACCGGGTATACGGGATTTTTCCACAGTGATCGAACCGAAAAGTCCCGGTAATGTCCTCATTTCCGGTGAGAATGGAAAAAGCAGAATTACAGAACTGATCACCTGGCATTCCCGGTTGACCGACCCACTGATACTATATCTTTACGGGGCTTATGGTGTTGGAAAAAAGACAACATCAGACGTTTTTTGCAGTGAATTGGATATGCCCCTGCTGAGAGTGGATTCCCGGGTCTTGACAGGAGAAAAGAGTATTGATACATTGACATGTATTATACGCGAGGCCATATTACAGCACTCGTATCTGTATTTCGAAGGATTTGATATTCTCTTCAAGGATGAAGGATCTGAATTTCCGTTGAATATTCTTATCAATACGCTGGACAGCTTTAATGGTTGGATCTTCTTATCCGGCGAGGAGCCATGGGAACCAAAGAATGTTCTGAAAAAACACCGTTTTATCAGGTATGCATTTTCCCTGCCGGATTTTCCACTTCGTAAACAACTGTGGAGAACATTTCTGGACCGTAAGGATCATGTCTCAATGAATGATGATGTAGATGCCGAGGTCCTTGCCAATAAATTCAAATTCAGTGGTGGTCAGATAAAAGATGCGATCCTTACGGCAAGTACTATTGCGATAATGAATAATCCGGTCGAATGCACATTATCGTTATTTGACCTTTACCAGGGTTGTAAAGCTCAATCCAATAAGAACCTTGCAACCCTCGCCAGGAAAATAGAACCTTTTCATTCCTGGGACGATCTGGTCCTTCCTGAAGATAGTATTGAACAGTTGAAAGAAGTGAGTGGGAATATCAGGTATACAGGAACTGTGTACCATGATTGGGGATTTGACCGAAAATTATCCCTGGGAAAAGGACTGAATATTCTTTTTTCAGGACCCTCAGGTACCGGAAAGACCATGGCAGCCGGAATCATAGCTCGCGAGGTCGGACTTGACCTTTATAAGATCGACCTATCCAGTATCATCAGTAAATATATCGGTGAAACGGAAAAGAATCTGAAAAAGATTTTTATGGAAGCTGAAACAAGTAATGCGATCCTATTTTTTGACGAAGCTGATGCACTTTTCGGAAAACGTTCCGAGGTTAAGGATTCCCACGACCGTTATGCAAATATTGAGACCAATTATTTACTCCAGAAAATGGAAGAGCATGATGGGATCGTAATCCTGGCTACAAATTTTAAGAAGAATATGGATGAGGCTTTCCTTCGACGGTTACATTACACGATAGAATTCCCATTTCCCGATGATAAACATAGAGAGGAGATCTGGAATCAAATATTCCCTGAAGAAACACCGGTTGAAAATGGTATTGATTTTAGATTCCTTGCACGTTTCAAGATCACTGGTGGCAATATAAGAAATATTGCCCTGAATGCAGCTTTCTTAGCAGCCGGTGATTCACACATTATTACCATGGAACATATAATCCGGGCTGTAAAACGGGAATTCCAGAAGATGGGAAAACTTTGTACACAGGGAGAATTTGGGAAGTATCATGCATTGGTGAAATAACATATTCGATATGCAATGTATTCGATATGCAATGTATTCGATATGCAATGTATTCTATATGCAATGTATTCGATATGCAATGTATTCTATATGATTTGACCGGTGTGCCAAATGTTGTGAAATCAAGTTATGTCTTCCTTTTTTCCATCATCGTATCCAACTTTTTGAAATATGAACCGGACGGTTCAAAGAGAATAACCATGTCAGACTACACAGCAATTGCAGATGTCGGAGAGACGTTAATAGACTTCTTAAGAGAACATATGGAAGATCTGATCGCTCCTGATTCGATCATTCTTTTTTCTCCGGGAGAGCTCGAAGATAATGATGATGTGCGATTGTCCCTTTTTTTGTTCCAGGTTCATGAAAACGTCCACCTGAAGAATCAGGAAATGCAGGTGATCGATCCAAACACGACACAATATCCCCCTCTTAATCTGGATCTGTATTATCTGCTGACATCATATCCATCTTCAGGAATACAGGATAAGACCGAGAGGACAAAAGAAGAGCATAGTATTCTGGGCAGGGCTATGCAGGTCATTTATGACAATGCTATCCTGAGCGGCTCGGTATTGAGGGGAGGTCTGGCCGAGAACAATGAGGAGATACACATCACTCAATTTCCGCTCAGCTTAGATGATATGACCAAGATCTGGACCACGTTCCAGGATAAACCGTTCAGACCTTCGATATGCTATATTGTGACTCCCGCAAGAATTGAATCAACACGGAAAAGAGAAACGCAAAGAGTGGTCGAACGAAATCTCACCCATCACGTTCCGGGGGTCGGCAGGTGAACCGGAATAAAAGTATATTGGCAGAATCCATTACTACACGACTGTCTCTGGCTGTTGATATTGCCGATGATTATCAGGAAAGCAGGATCATCAGCGATTGTAACGTATATTTACAGGACCACGATACACAACCAGTAAAAAATCCAGGTGGTTACTACATCTTTCTGGATATAAAGGGTAATAATGATACTGTCCTGGTACAGGGCGGAGACCATTATTTTGACAATAAGTCGGAAAAGATCACATTTGACGAACTGGATACATTATCCCCCGTAGTCCATATTACCCTCAAACCCACTCCATCCTACCCATTCCCTTCGTCAGCCACCCTGATTCGAGGTTGTGTCATTGATACACAGAATAACGGTATATCAGGTGCTGCTTTAACGGTGAAAAAAACCGAATTTGAAACTCAAACAACAACGACCGGGGAGTTTGTCATCTATTTCAGGGGATTCAATGAATATAACATTGAGACCGTGAATGGCAAAAAGATGGTGAAAATAGATGGTAAGAATCCGGTTCTCAACATCGAACATACTGATTATCGGAATAACAAAGGTAAGATCCTGAAAAAAAAGGTTACCGTAGAAGTAGAAGAAGGAAAGACCACATTACTCTCAATCACTTATCCTTGACCGTGTCAGGATTTGTGTTGATACAATAAAAGACTAAGAGGTGATTTGATGCCTGAATATCTGGCACCTGGAGTATATATTGAAGAAATTGAAATCGGAGCTAAACCCATAGAGGGTGTTAGTACCAGTACAGCAGGATTCCTCGGACCAACAGAACGGGGACCGACCAATCCACGGTTAGTAACTAACTTTGGAAATTTCCAAACCATGTATGGCGGATTTGTAGAAGGCTCTTATCTGGCATATGGTGTGGAGGGATTCTTCAGAAATGGCGGAAAACGCTGTTTTGTCGGCCGTATCATAGGCAGCGGGGCTGCAACCTCCACGGCAACCCTGACAAGGACCGAGGGCGCTGAAACAACAGATGTCATAGACATCACTGTTGTCGGCTCTGGAAAATGGGGGAACAATGTGGCAATGATCGTAGAAGACGCAACCCTGTACAAAGAAGAGAACGGGCTTTTCAAACTTACGGTCATGTACTGGAAAAACATGGTAACACCTGAAGAGGCTACCCCTACCGACGAACAGTGGGTTGAGGCACAGGAAGACAATCCTCCAAATATCATTGAGATATATGATAATCTGTCCCCAAAAGAGAATTCCAGCGATTTTTATGAAAAGCAGATCAACGACATCTCCAGTTTGATAGAAGTTGAAAAGAAGGCAGACGGCCGGCCGGATACAGATGTTACGATAAAATTATCCGGTGGTTCTCCCGGACAGGCAGTCAAACTCTCAGACTACGAAGGATCAACAGATACCGGACACAAGACGGGATTGGCCGCGTTTGAAGAAGTGGATGATATCTCGATCGTCTGCGTACCTGATGAAAATTCGATAACGGGTTTGACCGATTCCATCATCTCGCATTGTGAGAATATGAAAGATAGGTTTGCTATATTGCAATCTGCACAAAGTGCCGGTCCGATCTCAACATTAGTACCCCCGAAGGATTCCAAATATGCTGCCTTCTACTACCCCTGGATACAGGTAATGGATCCGGCTACGAACATTCCAAAACTGGTCCCACCGGGAGGTCATATGGCAGGTGTGTATGCCAGAAGTGACACAGAACGTGGTGTTCATAAAGCACCTGCGAATGAAATTGTCAGGGGAGCACAGAAACTACAATTCCCTCTGACAAAGAGTGAACAGGATATTTTAAATCCAAAAGGAGTGAACTGCATCCGGGCATTCAAAGGGAGAGGAATCAGGGTATGGGGTGCGAGGACCACGTCCAGCGATCCCCTCTGGAAATATCTTAATGTAAGGCGTTTGTTCCTGTATCTGGAAGAATCCATTGACCATGGTACACAATGGGTGGTCTTTGAACCCAACAATGAAAAGCTCTGGGCCAGAGTGAAACAATCGGTCTCACAGTTCTTGACCACGGTCTGGAGGGACGGAGCATTGATGGGATTGACCCCGGAAGAGGCATTTTTTGTAAAATGCGACCGATCGACCATGACGCAGGCAGACCTGGACAATGGGAAGCTTATTGTCATAATAGGTGTTGCTCCGGTCAAGCCGGCAGAATTTGTCATTTTCCGCATAGCCCAGTGGGCCGGTGGTTCAGCACCTACGGAGTGATCATAGGAGGTATAAAATATGGCAGAAAGAAAAGACCCGTATAGAAACTTCAGGTTCCTGCTGGAGATCGATGGATTGGTCCAGGCCGGATTCAGCGAGGTCGCTATTCCGGACACCAGCAGCGATCCCATAGAATACAGGGAAGGCAACGAAGATACAACTGTCAGGAAACTACCCGGCCTGAACAAGTACGGGAATATCACCCTTAAATGGGGTATCACTGATGATTCATTGAGCCTTTTTGACTGGCGCAAACTGGTGATCCAGGGTAAAATGAAGGATGCCAGAAGAAACATTGCAGTAATACTCATGGATGAAGAAGGAAATGCAAAATCCCGGTGGGAATTCAGGGAAGCCTGGCCCAGCAAGTATGATGCTCCCGATCTGAACGCCAAGGGTAACGATGTGGCCATCGAGACAATGGAGATCGTCCATGAAGGAATGGTGAGAACATCGTGAGTTTTCAAACTGAGTTCGATTTTGTCCTTCCCAATGGATATGTGGATGAAGAAGGAAGTCTGCATAAAGAAGGAATAATGCGCCTGGCCACAGCAGCTGATGAGATATTACCCCTGAAAGATCCCAGAGTACAGGGTAATCCGGCATACATGAGCATTATCCTTCTCTCCAGGGTAGTTACCAGACTGGGCAATCTGCCTTCCATTAATCCACGGATCATGGAAGGTCTTTTTGTCTCGGACCTGGCATATCTTCAGGACTTTTACCAGAGGGTTAACCAGAACGGGTCAAATAGTATCAAAGTTGTTTGCCCGAAATGCCAGCATGATTTTGATGCAGAGGTACATTACCAGGGGGAATAGGAGGCTACCCCCTTGACCAGATATACGAGGAGGTAGCCTTCATATCGTATTATTTCCACTGGGGGTATGAAGATGTCATGAATCTGGAGCACCAGGAGAGGAGAAAATGGTGTGAACATATTTCCAACATCAACAGGAAATTAAATGAACAACAGGAGGTTAAACTCCAATGAGCGGTGCCCGTGATACCAGAATGGATCCCTATACATCTTTCAATTTCATTGTGGAGATCGAAGGGATCATTACAGCAGGTTTTTCAGAGATATCAGGTCTCCAGGTCGAAACCGAACTTGAGGAGTTCCGGGAAGGAGGGGTGAACAATCATGTCCACAGACTTCCAAAACTAACAAAGTATGGTAACCTCACCCTGAAACACGGCATCACTGACCAGGATACATTGTGGAACTGGTACAAAGATGTTATCAATGGAAAGGTCAGGCGTACGAATATAACCATATTCCTGCATGATATTGCAGGAAAGACCGTAATGCACTGGGAGTTCACCAATGCTTATCCCGTGAAGTGGACCGGGCCGGAACTGAAAGCAGACAGTAATACAGTTGCCTTCGAAACACTTGAGATCGCTCATGATGGCCTTGCATGAGCAAAGACGAGGTAACCAGATATGGGAGTAATAGCAGGTTCGACCGGGGGAACTCTGAGACCATTTCCCTTCATATGTTCGGATTGTCAGGATTTTTCCCGAAATATCCGGAACAGACGCAGGAACATCACAGGAAATCCCCGTAGTATAGGCTGGATACTGAACACAAAAAAAGGTCTTATGTTCGGAATTCTTGACCTGGAATATCTGGTATTCTATCCATGGGTCATACTGCAGGCGGGGAAAGTCAATTCCAGGAAATTTCTCTTCTATCCGGTCTCATCTGGACCGAAAATCCGGGTGGAGAGATCTTTCCTGCAAGAAAAAAGCAGGAAGAGTCCCTCACGGGAACAAGCGGGAAAAAAGGAGAACTTCCGGCATTCAAAACCAGTGTCCCTCCATGGAGCAGGAAAGTGCGTTCCGGACATATGCCCCGGAATGTCAGGGATTCAAAACAGGAAACAGATATTATCCTCCATCAGTCATTTCTCAATGACAATGGGTCTTTTCCGGAATATTCTTTCATCAGAGGCGTTTTCTTTGATGAATTATGTGAACATGAAATCCGGACTGCCTGAGATCCCTGGTACGATACCTTTTTTCTTCTTATCAGGGAAAAGGCATATGGATATATCGCAAAAACCGGACAAAGACCTATTTGAACATAAGGATACGTATTATCAACAAAGCACTCGATATCCTGGAACTGGAACAAATAATTATGAACGCAACAGAGCATTTATCAGACATTTACGGTCATTTTCATACGATAACACTGCCAGTGAAATTAACAATAACAATGGATCAGATGGAAATAAACGTTCCCGTTTTACTCCCGATATCCTCTTTGTTGTGCATAAATGGATGATTGCTGTCACTGACCGGGAGGGACTGTCACATCGTGGTTTGGGGATATCCCACGACAGGATATTCAACCGGGAAGTGATATCTCAGCCAAAAACCGGGTCAATAAAAGATCTATTGTTGAACCGGATACCATTCGCCGGAAATATGAAGGACAAAGACGGAAAAGCATCATCCGGTCTCTTATCTGCAACATCTGATTTACGACCATTCGTCCATTTTTCCTATCCTTCAGGTAATTCAACAAGCAGCATACAACACAGGATGGGGGAATATGTTCCATCCACTCCACAAACCTCCCGTTCAAACCTGTTTTTCCCTGACGATCATCCCAATAAAGGAGACACAAATGAAATTGACCCCCATTCAACCATGATAGAGGAAGTGGAAAGAGAACATTATGAAAAAGGAAACAAACTCAATCAATTGAGAAAAATCGGACTGATAAGAAGAACTGCTGACAATGTTATCAGCCATCCATTTGCCATCGATCATGGGGTCCTGAAGAAAAGGAATCCTATATCCGGTTCGTCCAGAATAATCAAATACGGAAATCAGATCCCTGGAATTCCAAATGTTTTTGGTGAAGTGCCTCTTACACCCTCGCTTTTACCGTTCGAATACAGGAGATCCAGCGCACAAAGTCGTTCCGGACCGGTGGGAGAACAAGAAGATGACTTCATTACCAGAACTCAACGAACACATCCCGTACACATGGAATTGGTCCGCACGAAAGACGCGGTCCCGCAGGAGATCATCCGCATGAAAAATGATGTGGCCGGGGAGGAACGGTCCTCATCATTAAAAACATCAACAAATCAAATGCATATCGATATGCACTATCTGACCGAACAGGTATATCAAAAGCTTGAAAAGAAGATTCGGATCGAAAGGGAAAGAAGGGGGATGTAAGTTTGGCAGGTTCAGCAACGTCTTCGAAAGAGAAGAAAGCTCATATCATTGTGTTAAATTTGCAGGGTAAGAAAAAAGATGTCATACCGGTCTGCTTTAATCCCGCAGATTATTCGCTTGATAAAAGTAATCAGTACCAGGACACCAGCATTCCCGGTCTTCAATCTCCCGTAACCCAATTTGTAAGCGGTGGCGCCCAGACATTAACACTGGAACTATTCTTCGATACGTATGAGAAACAAAAAGATGTAAGAGAATATACGAAAAAGATCGATGCTCTCGTGAATATCGATCCTGATATCCATGCACCACCGGTATGCAAGTTTGTCTGGGGTGGATTGGAATTCAAGGCAGTGGTCGAAAAGGTTACCAAAAAATTCACTATGTTCCTGTCGGATGGGATACCGGTAAGGGCTACATTGAACCTCACCTTTAAAGAGTATAAGACTGTTGAAGAACAGTTACAGGAAATAAGAAGACAATCTTCGGACAGGACCAAGGTAAGGACGGTCCATGAAGGTGATAGTCTTTGGTCAATTGCTGCCGTAGAATATGGCGACCAGGGGGAATGGAGGCATATTGCCAGGGCTAATAAGATCGTTAACCCCCGGATCTTGCTTCCGGGTACTTTGCTTGAGATCCCACCCCTGGAGTGAAATACATGGATATAGTCGGGTTTGAGAAAAAGTATCATAATTTCTATGCACCTGTCTTTCAGATCAACGTGGATGGAAAAGAGCTGGCAGAGGAAGGAGTTGAGGTGACAGACACCACCGTGGACATTTCACTTGACAGTGCGGATCATTTTTCATTTTCCATTAACAATCCGTATGATGTTGGCAAAAAAGAATTCAAATGGCTGGATAACGATATGTTCGAGACCGGTAAGGAAGTGGAGATACGAATGGGATACCTCAGCACATTGACCACCATGATACTGGGACAGATATCTTCGGTAAGACCCACATTTCCTTCCAGTGGTATCCCGCAGATGGAGATCAGCGGATATGATCTTTCCCAGCAGATGATGAAAAGTAAAAAACCGAACTCCTGGCCTGAAATGACCGATAGTGATGTGGTAAAGGATATCGCATCTTCCTATAACTTGAAAACTTCGCATGTAGAGGATACAAAAACCAAATACCCCAAGATAATAAAGGACGAGGACAGTGATTTTCATTTTATCAAAAAATTAGCTGACAGGAATGGATACGAATTTTTTGTCCGTGAAAACAATATTTTTTTCAGGGTCCCAAAGAATGACAGGAAGGAAATCGCGGTATTGAAATGGGGGGAATCGCTGAATTCCTTTTCCCCTGAACTCAATGTGGCAAACCAGGTCAGTGAGATTGAAGTAAGGCATTGGGACCCGAAAACAAAAAAGCAGATCGTGGCACGTGCAAAGAAAGGTGATGAACATGGTCGCGACAGTGGTAAAAAAAGTGGCGGGGACCTCGTTGAAAAAACCGCAAAAGGGGCTGTTGTCAAAGTCATACGAATACCGGTCAATTCGAAAGAAGAGGCCGAAAAGATCGCAAAAGCAGCATTGGATAAACTGGCTGAAGGACTGATAAAAGGTAGTGGTGAATGTATCGGTCTGCCAGATATTGTAGCTGGTGAGAATATCAGGCTTGAGGGATTGGGAAAGAAATTTTCACGGACATATTATCTGGAAAAAGCTACGCATACTATTAGCAGTTCAGGGTATACGACCACTTTTGACATCAAGGAGAACACCATATGAGCTTTCCTGAGATCTTTAAAGAGGAAGAGAAAGGTGGGACGATAAGCGGTGTAATGCCCGGTATTGTGACCAATAACGAAGATCCTGAAGGTATGGGTCGGGTAAAATTATCTTTCCCCTGGAGATTCGCCGAAGACGAAAGCGATTGGGTCAGGGTGGCGGCACCCATGGCAGGGAAAGAAAGGGGTATGTTCTTTCTTCCTGAAGTGGAAGATGAGGTACTTGTTGCTTTTGAAATGGGAGACATACACCATCCCTATGTGATTGGAAGCCTGTGGAATGGTAAAGATACACCTCCAGAGACAAATTCTGACGGGAAGAACAATGTTCGGATGATCAGGTCCCGAAGCGGACATAAAATTACCTTTAATGATGATGATTCCGGTAAAAAAGAACAGATTGAGATAAAAACGAACGCAGGACATACAATCTTGCTCGATGATTCGTCTGGCGGAGAAAAGATCGAGATCAAGGATAAGACCGGTTCGAATACTATTATTATAGATTCTGTTTCAAATAGCATATCCTTTGAGAGTTCCACAGAACTTACTATAAAATCGAAAACGATCAACATCGAATCAGATGGGGAGATGACAGTCAAAGCAGGTGCGACTTTGAACCTTAAGGGAATGACGGTAAAGATCAACTGAACATTGAAAACTGCCCGTTCATTCATACGATATTTGAGTAAGAGTACGTTTTAAATCGATCCATTTCTGTTTGGATCCCACTGTTGATGGTACGATTTGATGAACGAGGGTGAAAATAAAATGGCTAAAGAATTCCTGGGTAAGGGTTGGAAATTTCCCGTGAACATTGATGGAAAAGGCATGATAAGAATGTCAGAATATGAGGATGACATAAAGGAAGCCATCTGGATCATCCTGAGTACCGCACAAGGCGAGCGGGTAATGCGGCCTGATTTTGGGTGTGGTATCCATGATCTTATATTCTCACCTATAAACACAAATACGATCTATATGGTGGAATCGAGCATCAGGGAAGCCCTGACCAGATGGGAACCGAGGATTGAAATAGTGAATATTGGGATATCAAGGGAAAAAGCCGATATTGGTCAGCTCCTGGTCAGCATAGATTATCGGGTCAGGACAACGAACAACAAATTCAATATGGTCTATCCATTTTACCTGGGGGAGAAGTGATATCTTTGGATCGTGAGATCACACTCGATGGCAGGACAAGTGGGGAAATATTTGAACAGGCCAGGAAAATGGCACCCCATTATCTTCCCAACTGGGATAGTTCGAACGGGAACGATTCTGCAGTGATCCTTCTTAAGATATTTTCAAAATTGCTTGAAGATATCGTTAAAAGGATGGATGAAGTGCCAGAAAAGAATTTTATAGCATTTCTTGATATGCTGGGGATGGGTCTGTATCCATCCCAGCCTTCCAGGGTACCATTGACCTTCACCGTTTCTCAGGGTGCAACTGCCGCTGTACATATCAATGAACAGACACAGGTTGCAGCAGAAGCAACACAAACACGTCCGGAAATGGCTTTTGAAGTGGAATCCGGGAAAGGTTTTCTTGCAACACCAGCGATAGTAAAGAAGATAATCAGTGTTGATCCGGGAATTGATGGGATATTTAAGCATGGAAAATCCCTGGAACTGGGAAGACCGATAGAACTGTTCACAGGTGAAAAGAATCTTCAGGAACATGTTCTGTATATTGCTCATGGTGACCTTTTTACGATTACGGGGCAGGCAAAAATAGAGTTATTCATACAATCACCTGTTCCTGATATGACCACTGTTGAATGGGAGTATTATGGTGAAAAAATCGAGACCAGGGATGGGAAAGAGATTACAACGGAAGGGTGGCATCGACTGGATAGTAACAATGCAGGCACAGTGAAATCACCCCTATCAACAATACCCGGTACAACACCAGTGATCGACATCAGAGGTATTAATTCGGTCTTCGCGAAACGATTAGATCAACATGGGATATCGACCGTTGACCAGTTATTGAATATCACTCCTGCTGATCTTGCCACGAAATTATCAACAAATGTCTCCAGGGCAGAGAACATCCGGGAAGCAGCTGAAAAAGGATTATTGGACAGATCGGCCCGGAATTCCGGCAATGAATTCCCTGCAAATACCATTACTTTTCATATCGTTCTGTTCAAGAATACGCAGGGTGAGATCAAAGAATTCGAGGTCAATGGCATCAAGAGCAAATGGATCAGATGCAGTACTGAAAATATCGATGAAACACTATCGAAATCGTTGGTCGATTCGATAATGATCAATGTTGGGCCTGATGTGGAGGGTGGAATAATTCCAGATATGGTCTTTCTTAATGAAGTTCCCCTTGACATAAAGGGGATATCTGATACAAATCCGATATATCCATTTGGAGCGGTCCCAATTATCTACAGTACGTTTTACCTGGCCAGCAGTGATGCTTTTTCCAAGAAATGGTCAGAGATCTCAATTTCATTTGACGTCATGAACAATAATAATGGATCCAACAAAGGACCATCACCCAGACTTTCGTGGGAATACTGGAATGGACGGGGATGGATACATATCCCGGGCATCAATGGTCTGCAAAATAATTTTACAACTCAGGGAGTTCAGACTGTTACGTTCATATGTCCCGGTGATATGCAAAAAACAGAGGTAAACGGCCAGGAGAATTTCTGGATGAGGATCCGTATTGTGGATGGGGATTACGGGAAAATAACGTTTGTAGAGAACACCGATGGAATTCCTGGCAAGGGTTCCAAAGAGACTGTGAACGAGATAACTGATGGAACGACTAACGGGATCAAAAGAGGATTATGGGAGATATCCTATGAGGATATTAAAGCACCAAAATTTGGAAACATCCTGGTCTCATATAAAGAGCAGGGAAAAAAACAGGGAAGGACACCGGGACGTATAATCAAATATAACAACCTTGATTATCACG
This sequence comes from ANME-2 cluster archaeon, assembly GCA_023544495.1. GTDB lineage: Archaea > Halobacteriota > Methanosarcinia > Methanosarcinales > Methanocomedenaceae > Methanocomedens_B. The sequence goes on along the minus strand of JAMJFV010000001.1, from coordinate 26,194 downwards.
AGGTGTCTGAAACGGATGGGAAATTAAATCCATTCACCTTCTTTGACAAGAGCAATGACAAAACGCAGAGTCTTTATTTAGGATTTGACAGGCAATTGAAAAACGGTCCCATTAATATCTTCTTCTCCGTGAATGAACGGGAATACCCGGAAACATTTCACCCGAAATTCATGTGGGAATACTGTAATGATACGAATAGTAATTCCTGGACAAAACTGGATGTAACAGACGAGACCGAAAACCTGACAAAAAGAGGTATTCTCAGTGTAGTTGCGCCTGGAACTATGTCTTCATCGAAAAATTTTGGTGAAGAACTCTACTGGATAAGGGGAAGAGTTGTCAAAGATGAATTTACGGTTCGTTACCAGCAGGATACCGCCAGCAATCCCGACTTGCGGTTCTCCCCCTACCAATCGCATTCGAGCCTGGAACCCTGTGAAGAAATGATGACCTTCGAGCGTCCTGTGCTTCACATTGAGAAATTTCCTCCCCTGCTTAGCAGTATCAACATTAATACAACCTGGGCCTGCCAGGCAAAAACAGTGAAAGGTGAGATATTAGGGTCCAGCGACGGAACTCCCGGACAACAATTCATAGTTACAAAACATCCTGTATTCAGGGAGGAGATATGGGTGAATGAATTATCCTCACTTTCCGTGGGAGAAAGGAATGACCTGATAGAGGGTGAACTGCCAGTACATGAAGTCAAGGATGAGAAGGGAAATACCACTGAATTCTGGGTAAGATGGTCACGAGTGGATGACTTCCTATCCTCAGGAATGGAAGACCGTCATTATGTACTGGAAGCAGCTATGGGAATTGTATTTTTCGGCGATGGTATCAATGGAAGGTTACCTCCTATCGATATAGATAACATAAAAGCCGATTACCAGACCGGTGGAGGCAGTGCCGGAAATGTTGAAGCTGGAGCTATTTCAGCTCTAAAAAGTTCCATTTCATTTATTGATGGTGTTACAAACCCTGAACTTTCAGACGGGGGCGTGGATATAGAGACCATGGAGCAACTGGTCGTACGTGCTCCCCGGCAATTCAAGAACAGAGGTAGGGCTGTTACCAGAGAAGACTTTGAATGGATTGCACGACAAGCATCGAGAAAAGTCTCAAGGGCCAAATGTATACCGAACATGAACAATGTTTATGCCTTTAATCCGGGTTGGGTAACGCTCATTATAGTTCCTCAGGGTAATGAAGATAGACCTGAATTATCGGTCGGACTAAAAGAGGTTGTTCGAACATATATGGAAAAAATGTGTGCAGGTGCTTTAAAAACACTGGACAGGCTTACCGTTAACGGACCTGTTTATCTTGATGTATCAATAACTGCAAAACTGGCAGCCGGGTCTGCTGATGTTATCCCTGCGGTTGAAGCTATGGTTTACCATGATATCAGGAAATTTCTTCATCCCTTAACAGGAGGATATTCGGGGGGTGGATGGGGATTCGGTAAATTGCCCTGCCTTTCTGACTTCTACCGTCTATTGGAAGAAATGGACGGTGTGGACCATGTGGAAAACCTTTCGATGGAAATAGGCGGGACACACGAGGACCGGAAAATCGTCATTAACCCACAAAGCGATTTCTATCCGCGATTGAAACCATATAATCTTGTTTGCAGTGGCGACCACCATATAGAGATTACTCTTTGAGGTAAGGATAATGGCTTTAAAAGTTCCGCAACTTGATGAGAGGAAATACGAATCTATCCTTGAGGATACAAAGAAGCAGATTCCTATTTATACCAGGGACTGGACTGACCATAATATTCATGACCCGGGAATTACATTCCTTGAACTTCTGGTATGGCTGGCCGAAATGCAGGTATACCATCTGGACCAGATCACGAGCAAACATTATGTAAAATTCCTGAAACTTATGGGTTTTACTCCCAGACATCAACGATGTGCTTTAGTGGATATAACCATTGTTCCAAAAAGCGTTGAAGGGATTATCATTTCCGGGGGAGAACAGATAATAGCCACAGATGAATCCGGAGATAAACGGGTATTTGAAACAACCGAAACGCTTGCAGTATCCCAGGCAAAGATAACCCGGGTACTATGTGACCATCCCGGAGGTAGAGAAGATAATACCGAGGCTAACAACAAAGCAGGGATATATTACCTTGCTTTTGGTACAAAAGCAGAAATCGGCAGTTGTATGTACATTGGTTTTGATAGGTCCCATTCCCCGTTCAATCCTACCATACATATTCTCGACATCGTGATAGAATACTATGAAGATAACCTGCCATCTCCTGCTTCCCATGGAGATGAGATTGAAGATATCAGTGTATCGGTGGAAGTGGTGTGGCAATATTGTATCAACTATGATGAATGGTACCGTGATGATTCATGGGTTGATTTTGAACTGCAGAAAGATTCCACCCTGATGCTTACCCGCAAAGGAAAGGTCGGACTTAAACGGCCTGCTACATGGCAAAAAACTCCTGGCAGGATATTCACTGATGAAGAATCGTATTTCTGGATACGCTGCAAGGTGGTCCGTGATGGGTATGAGATACCTCCCCAGATAGATATCGTAATGATCAACACGGTCACTGCTCTGCAGAAAGTGACCATTGAGAACGAGATACTTGAAAGGTCAGATGACCTGGAAATCAACACTATAGTAAGCACCGGACTGCCCTATCAGATATTTTATTTTTCCCATCCATCGATCATTTATGCTCGTATTGTTGTGGATGAAGAGAAATGGACCGAAGTCGGCGATCTGGATGGATCAGGTCCTGATGACCCACATTACATCCTCGAAAGAGATGAAGGAAAAATCGTTTTTGGCAATGGTATTCATGGGAAAAATCCTCCTTCAGGCAGTCAGGTGAAAGCAGAAGTCTATTGTTACGGCGGTGGGACTGAAGGGAATATCAAACCGAATTCCGCATGGGAATTTAACCGTGAAGTCTATTCTCGATCTGAGTTCTCTTTGAACAACAAATTCAAGGCAACCGGTGGTACAGATGAAGAAACATTTTCATCTGCTCTGGTTCGATTGAAAAAAGACCTGAAAGTCCCCTGGCGCGGAATTACATTGGAGGATTATGAATATATAGCAATCCATACACCGGGACTGAGATTTGGCCGCTCGAAAGCTCTTGTATGCGAAGGATCATTAAGCAGCAGGATGGATCTTCATTCGATCAGGGTTATTGTGGTACCTTTCAGTACAAAAGCAAAACCAGAGCCCAGCCAGGGGTTTATTGATACTGTTCTCAGACACCTGAATCGACATCGTTTGTTGACAGATAAGATAGAAGTAATAGGTCCCAACTATGTCGGGATCGGAGTGAAAATATCCGTATATATTGAACCAGGGTATTCAGAAGAAGGAAGAAAGAACACGATCATAGAAGCTCTGAATGATTTTTTGGATCCCCTAAAAGGTGGGGAGGATGGAAAAGGATGGCCTTTTGGGCGTACCGTCTACAGGTCTGAAATCTATTCATTGATAGAGAATGTCGAAGGAGTGGATTGTGTACGATCTGTGGATCTGGGATCAGCACAGAAGAAGGTAAATGATCTGGGAAATATCGACGTGGATGAGGATACCCTTGTTTATTCCACGTCCCATCACGTAACGATCATGACCCGTGAAGAAAAGTGCATGAGTGGTGTATAAGATGGAATTCGGTTTCTTGGTCACGAATACTTCTGAGGGATGGAAACGGTGGAGTGAGAACAATACCGAAGTAACCATATCCGGAGTCACTATCAGGAAAGACCCGACATATATCTATCAGAAATTAGCGATATCGCTCAAAGATAGAGTTTCCCGGGATTTCAGCGATATGGCTCTGGACGAGTGTGGAATTCTGTATTTCCTTGAAGCCGGGAAAGGGGATATCTACAGATTCGACCCGGTTCAAAATATCTTTGAACGCATCTTTTCACTAAGAGGAACCAACGGGGACGATGGATCTCTTCAATTCAGGGACCCGCAGGGTATCCTGGTTACCCGAAATAACATATATGTCATCGATACAGGTAATAAACGATTGCATTGTATCTCAAAACATCTGCTGCAAACCAGATGGATACTTGCCGGAGATATTTTTTCCCAAGCCGTGGACCTGGTGGTGGACAGACAGGAGAATATCTTTGTTCTGGACAGGGGTTCACAGAATATCATAAAAGTTACAAAGGGCGGTGTGGTTTCTGAGAGTTTTGGCAAGGAACAATTGGAGAACTCCCTGGACATTACCATTGATATCTTCCAGAGAATATATGTTCTGGACAAAGCAGGTGACGAATACAGGATATGGAGGTTCATGGAAGTGGATGGCAGGTATGCATTCCGGGAACCTGAGAAATACCTGATCACCAGTATCAGTCCGGGTTGCATCGTAATTGGCGGTGAAGATGAGATATTTATCGGGGAAGAATTTGATACAGAAGAAAAAGAACCGGGAAAGACACTATATAAATATCTGCCTGCAAATGGGTCAATGGTCCCGATCCTCAGTTACCGGGGTAGTGCTGACAAGCTGGTTTCCGACCCCGGAAAAAATCTCTATGTACTATCCGGAAATAAGAGAGATGTATACTTCCTGAAATTATCCAAGAGGAATACAGTACGTGAAGGAGGTCATCCTTATAGGGCAAATCTTTATACAAGGCATGATAGTAAAAGAAATGATACCCTGTGGCACAGAATGAAACTGGATTTTGAATTATCCGGTCCGGGTACTCAGGTAAGGGTATGGTATTATGCAACAGATAACGATGATCTCACCTATGAAAATATTGATACATGGTCTTCTTTTTCACCCAATCCCGGTGATGCTTTATTTGATGCAGATATTTCACGAGGGAGATATCTCTGGATCAATCTGGAACTTATCGGTTCTGAATTCGATTCACCGAAAATAAAATCCCTGAGATTATACTATCCACGGATATCATATCTCAGATATTTGCCTGCTATTTACCAGGAAGACGAATCCAGCAGGAAATTGCTTGAGAGGTTCCTGTCGATATTTGAGAGCTTCTTTGTGGATATTGAAGAAAATATCGATAGGATCACCAGATATTTTGACCCGGATGGGATTCCTGCTGAATATATTTCCTGGCTGGGTTCATGGCTCGGATTGGATATCGATGAAACCTGGACCGAAAGGAAAAAAAGGGACCTGATATCACGAGCTCCTGAACTTTACCGGATGAGAGGGACCCGCCAGGGCTTGATGGCAATTCTCGGACTCTATCTGAGTGATATTCCCGGGACGAAACAAACGTGGAATAAAGCATGCAGTCTGGAAAAAAATGTATTGGACATGCTGGTCGATACATGCTACCTCACAGAAGAGGATAAGAAAGACGAATGGAAAGAATTTCTGAACAATAAGGAGGAACGGATAAAGACTTCTCAGAACCTCCTTGGCATCATGGAATATTTCCAGCTTGACGTCATAGAAGATGACAAACTTAAAGAGATATATGCGAACCTGATCGGTGGTCCTTATTGTTTTGTTGTGCTCGTGTACCGTTCTTCCATCAATGATGAGGAATTGAGATCCATACAGAGGATCGTTGATTCTGAAAAACCAGCTCACACTGTAGGTAAGGTTATTGATCTGCAACCCTGGATCCGTCTTGGAGAACATTCGTATCTGGGAGTAAATACCGTCTTATCCGAACCCAGGTTCATTCTGGAGAGATCCGGTCTGGGATGGGATACTGTGGTGACTGAACGGGAAGAATATGGTCATTTTGATCTGAGATCAAGGATTGGTGTTGATACTAAAATTTCATGAGGAGGTATTGGGAATGAATACAAATTGTCTGGAATCAAAAGGAAAAGGATGCAGTCTCGATTATTTCGAAAAAAATGCATATTTCCACGGAAAGTTGATGACCGCACGGGATATGTTGGCCGAACAGGTAATGCATGAAGATAAACTTTACACGGTTAACAGGTCCATGCTCGGGGACGGGTTGGTCTGCGGTATGGAAACTGATAACCTGCGCGTGGAAAACGGGAAGTTGCTGGTGGATATTAAACCGGGAATGGGGATCGATTGCTGTGGAAGGTTAGTAGTGGTCAAGGGTACCGGTGCGGTCGTTACAAAAGAAGTAAAGCAGATAGAAGAGGAAAACGAACCAGGCTATCCGGAACCTATGTACCTGCATATTCGATACAAAGAATGCCTTAAGGAAGCAGTTCCTGTTCCCGGAGTAGGGGATGCCTGTGAAGAGAAATGTTGCTATAACCGTATCCTTGAGGTATTCGATGTCGTTTACAGTTCAGCTCCTCCTGTTCAATCTATTCCTCATGATGTCGATTTTCCCTCCGAATCTGATTATGAAAATGACAACAATAGGGCACTATTGAAAATAGCCAGGGATTATTATAATGCAAATCTGAAGAACGGTTGTGGTGATTGTACGCAATCATTGATATTCCTGGGTGCTTTTGTTAAAAAACACAATGGTGACAAATGGGATCTGGACGAGATTACCACTACAGATCATCTGAAAGTGGCTTACACCAATACAATGCTGTATGATATCATTACCAGACATGCTACCCGTTTTGATAATCCGCATAATGTAAATGCTAAGGATACGGGTGCACTTATCAGCATCAATAATGTCCCCAATGATGAAGGGAATATTGATCTTATTTCTGTTCCGGATAGTTCTATAATAATCACCCCCTATAACGATAATAATTCTATTATGATAGGGGAGACCCATTCTGCGAGAAATGATAACCCCCATGAGATAAAACCTGAACAGATTGGTGCAATTGCCAGTGTCAATAATGTCACAAGCGGGAACAGCAATATCAATCTCTTATCCCCGGATGGGAGCATATCAGTTACACCAGGGATTGAAAGTATCAATCTATCATTATCCAGCGTGGTGCAAAATAGAATATCATATCTCGAAGAACAGGTCAGGTCAATGCAGCGTTACCTTATGGATAAATCGCTGAAATATAAACTGAATGTTTTCTCTGAAATAAGAGATCGATTTGGCAGTATTTCTGCCGGAAAGATCGTTGAACGTGTAAAAGAAGAATTGGATAATAGAATATATACCGACCCTGAAAAATATTTGATGCTTATGAAAGAGTTATGGGAACGGGAGAAGGGTGTTTCTGAGGAGATCAAAGATAAGGTCACAGAAGAAAGCCTGAAAAAATATATTCTCTCACTTGAATATCTGGGGAAAGCTATTGAATCAGGGAATGTTTCTCAGGCAGCAGTGGCACAGGATGAGGTCTGTGAAATGGCTGAATGGCTGAAAAGTGCCCAGGAAATGGTAATAGTACCGGATGTTATTGAAAAGGACATCGACGATGCAAAAGCGGCCATTAAAGAAGCAGGGCTCGTAACAGGCAGAATATCCGAACAATTCTCTGAACTTGAACCTGGTACCGTTATTGAACAGAACCCTGCACCTGGTACCAGTGTACCAGTAGATTCACCGGTAGACCTTGTGTCATCGACAGAAGTGACAGTATCAGTACCGGATGTAGGTAATTTGAGCAAAACTGATGCGAGGCTTAAGATCGAAGAAGCAAGACTTTACGTTGGTAAAATAACCGAAGAACAGTCCTCAACGTCAGAACCTGGTTCGGTCATCAGGCAAAGTCCGGTGGCAGGGGCGATGGTGGGGATCAATTCTCCCGTAGATCTGGTGGTGGCAATAAAACCTTCAGTTTCTGTGCCCAATGTGGTCAATATGGATATGTTCGACGCAAGAGCGGCAATTGAAAAGGCGGGTCTTGTGGTTGGTTCAATGTCAAAGGAACCATCTACCCTGAAACCTGATATTATATTGAAACAAAATCCGGAAGCTGGAACTTCCGTAATTGTGAACTCAATGGTAGACCTGGTACTGTCTACAGAAGTGTCGGTATCAGTACCAAAGGTAGTTGATATGAATGTATCTGACGCCATGCAGGCAATTAGAAAAGCTGGTCTTGTGGTCGGCACAATATCTGAAGGACCGCTTGTCACGAATGAAGCGATACTGTCTGGAGAACCGTTGATTTCAAGGGAACTATTGGCATCCAGAGAACTGTTGGTTTCCAGGGAACCTCTGACATCCAGGGAACCGTTAGTGACCAGGGAACCGCTGACATCCAGGGAACCGTTAGTGACCAGGGAACCTCTGGTATCCAGAGAACCGTTAGTGACCAGGGAACCATTGATCCCCGGGGAACCGATACCTACAGAACCAATAATTACAATCCCTGCTGGCATTGTGATCAGGCAAAACCCTGCTCCAGGTACTATTGTACCTGCCAATTCAAAAGTAAATCTTGTAATCTCAAAGGAAATTTCAAGAACAGTAGCTGTACCCAATGTAACCAATATGGATATATCCGGCGCAAAACTGGCAATTGAAAAGGCTGGACTTGTGGTTGGAACAATAGAACCTTTGGCATCCAGGATCTCTGGTAAAGTAATGAGACAAAACCCTGCACCCGGAACTATCGTAGCTGTCAATTCCAAAGTAAACCTTGTAGTGTCAGTTGGTGCTGACGTAACAGTACCGAATATTACCGGTCTGAAAAGAGAGGAAGCAAAAGCAATTATTGAGGACACAGGATTGACCATAGGGAAAGAAACTCCCACCATTTCAAAGACAAAAGAGGTTGGCACGGTCAGCACCCAAAGCCCTGTTCCGGGGGTGGAAAAACCTGAAGGTTCTTCTGTGGATATCAGGATTGTAGCAGAAGCAGTTCATGTTCCGAATGTGATAGGGAACAAAATTGACGATGCTACACTATCAATAGAAAATGCCGGATTAGTGGTTGGTAAAATTGAACAGGTCATATCTGGTGGTGAACCCGGAACCGTAAGTAATCAATTACCGACTGAAAAACGTATTGTGGCAGCCGGTTCGTCAGTAAACCTGAACGTGGTATCCGGACCTCAAGGTCTGACTCCCGGTGAGGCGGTGACCATGACAACACCTGAAAGGATGGTAATGACGGCTGTCCTGTCAGCAACCCAACCTCAAGAGGTATCAATTGTTCCGAATGTGGTTGATAAGAATATCGATTTTGCGAAGGTGGTTATTGAAAAAGCAGGTTTGTCAGTGGATAATGTAACTGAAGTGGTCTCTGACCTGAAGCCGGGTACCGTACTTGAACAGTTCCCGGCTGCAGATTCTCAAACACTTGCCGGATCTAAAGTCGATATTCTGGTGGCGGTAAAGGAGGATGTCACTGTCCCTGACGTGACAGGATTGACTCTGGACGAAGCAAAGAAACGACTCTTAGACAGCAGGCTACAGACCTCCACATGGTTCAATATACCGTCTTCTGAACCCCGGGGTATAACCATAAAACAAGAACCTGCAGCGGGAACAAGTGTAGAAATCGGGTCCGATGTTAGTTTATGGGTGTCAGCATAAGTAGTCTTCTGAGATAAAGTGGAAGTATTTATTGCCAATGAATTGGATAAACAAAAATGGGAAATGAGAACCAATTTTATTTTGAAAATCCATGCAAAATATAAGAAGGAGCGGTTCAAGTGAATCAAATACCTCAAATGATCAATAAGAAACCTTCAGTAATAAGGAATCATTTGCACTCTCAACCAAAAAAGATACGATCACCCCGAACTACTGTTCGCCAGGTTTTATTTCTTCAGAGGACTTCCGGTAATCAGGCTGTACAGAAGATGATCAATTCGGGATTCTTACAGGCTAAACTCAGAATCGGCAGGCCGGACGATGCCTATGAACAAGAAGCTGATAGGGTTGCTGATACTGTTATGCGGATGAAAGTACCAACTCCTGTTTCTCATAATACTCTCCCGATCCAGAGAGCGTGCCCATCATGTGAAGAAGAGGAGATGCAAAGACAGCCAATCGGGGAAGAAGAAGAATTGCAGATGCAACCCGGAGAAGTGAAAGAAGAGGTTCAAATGCGGTCAAAGACCGGGGGACTCAGCAGGAATCCAATGATGCATTTGGAATCTCTTCCCCCACCTGAAGAAGAAGAAATGCTCCAGGCTAAATCCCGGGGAGAAGGTGCAAAAGATGTTTCGTCGAATGTACTATCCCATATCTCCAAATTACAGGGTGGTGGGCAGCAATTGCCCGAGTCCGCACGTACATATTTTGAGCCACGATTTGGATACGATCTCAGCAATGTGAGAGTACATGATAACGGACAGGCTTCTCATGCAGCACGGTCCATACATGCGCGGGCCTTTACTATGGGAAATAATGTGGTTTTCGGGTCAGGAGAATATTCTCCGGGAACATCAAGGGGGAAAAAATTGCTGGCTCATGAATTGACCCATGTAATACAGCAAAGCCGTTCAGGTTCCCTAAAACGACAACAATATGCATCCGGCAGTAACCCCGACATTCAAAATGTCCGGAATGGTCGTCCATTATTTCTCCAAAGATGGTCTATAGGTGCCCCCGTGTCTGGAATTAATACCATTGTCTGCAATGGTTCAGGTGGTATTGACGTCCAGGCCGGTGCAACAGGTAATGCACAGCAAACGAAATGTCTTAAACAATGTATTGTACAACATGAGAAAAGCCATAGGGCAGATGCTCTTGCAGAAAATGCAAAAATCTGCAATTCACAGGCATCAGGTAAGACGGTAAGACCAGATAATGGAACACAACGTAAAAAAACAGAAATAAAAGCTTCAAATGTGGAGATCACATGTCTTAACAATACATTACCAAAAGCCAGTGGTACATGTAAGCCAATAATTAAGGCACGTATCACCCAAATGAAAGCGTATCGTGATTCGTTCAAATAATATTAATAGAAATATCGTTAATGGTGGTTTATTATGGATGCTCAGTATCAGGAACAGAATAATATTGATGTTACCATCGATATTGAAGAAAAGCGATCAGATGGTCCGGAATATATTCTTAATGTTGCTCTGACCAATAGATTGCCGGAACCATTGACGACGTTCCACTATTCATTGCCATGGGTCGGTTGGGATAGTATCTTACTGATCGCTGTTGAAACAGATGCTATTGGAACTATCATTGACAAGAATCTTATGATCGATGATCCGGGACCGGCCAGGACCACTATCCAGCCAGGAGGATCATTATCAGGAAATATCCCGCTTTCAGGTCGTTTTCCGAACCTTAATGAGGCATTGAAAGAACATGATGTTATTCTTTTTTGGAGTTACCAATTTCTCCCCATTGATGCTCATCCCCTGAAGAGGGTGGGGGGATATCTGCTTATTCCACAATCGTCAAAACAGGATATGTAGGCTGGATAATATGTTGTTCAGACCAACATTGAGGTTGAATACATGGGTTCTCTTGTATGCAGTGGGGCAATGCTGAAGTGCAATTTCGGGACCGCTCCAAGCTCTATGACCGTTCTTCCGGTTAATATGGTCACAACGAGCACGCCTATCGCCACTATTATGGATAATGTACCGATGTTGAACATTATGCCCTTCGTGATGTGCACTTCAATGGCAAATCCAACCGTAGCATCAGCTACAGCGGCTGCTCTGGGGGTCTTGACCCCGATGCCCTGTATCCCGGTAACAACTGCACCCTGGGCTCCGGGTTCGCCGAGCGTGCTTGTGGCAAACCAGCCTGCTCTCAATGACAGTTCAAAACTGATGTGTACCTGGGCTGGTATTATCGAGATCATAAATTCCGGTCAGTCCACCATAGAGGTGCCATGATCCGGCATTATTTTGCCTTCAGATGATGAATAACTGGATACGAGGTAGCAAATGGCTGAAAAAATCCACCCTGGTATTAAAACTCCTGAAAAGCAAAGAGCGATTTCATCTTCCAGATCAAACAACAAAACATGCTCTCGTTCGATAAGGTCACCAGCAGATCGCATCCTGTACCTTCAAAGGACAATGGGCAACCGGGCCGTTTCGCGTTTGATCAGGTCAGGGACCTTACAGGCCAAACTTAAGTTCAGCGGGAATACGTACGAACAGAAGCCAAATAAGGTGGTACATACTGTGAGGGGGATGCCGGGGTCAGAGGCAAAATCACTTCGTACACCCGGCGTCATGGGAGTTATCCCGGAACTAAATCCTGATCTCGAATCCCATGTTCAGTCCTTCAAGGGAGGAGGCCAGTCTTTATCAAAAAACACCCTCACCTTTTTCGCGCCGCGTTTCAACCACAGTTTTGACCATGTAAAGATACATACAGGCTCACAGGCAGCTCGAGTGGCACAATCGGTACATGCCCGGGCATTTACTGTGGGACAGGATATCGTATTTGGGGCCGGACACTATGCACCGGCCACACATGCCGGAAAGAAACTGTTAGCGCATGAGTTGACCCATGTAGTACAGCAAACCAAAATCCAGGGTGTTCAGTCCATGAACGGGATACTGCAAAAAGCAGATGATGGTTGTACTCCCGCGGCCGGAATTCCGAATACTGATTGCGGTGCATATGCAGCTAATAGCTGGTGGCTTCCTCTGGCGTATGTCAATAATACTACCTGTGCCTGCAAGACAACTCCTAATGTTCCTACCGCAAACTGTGTCCGCAAATTCCTGCAGGACAGGCTGGCAACGACCCCGAGATGGCTAAAGGTCATGGCATTATCACATAAACCACTTGAGAATCCGGCGACGTATGCCCAGTACCAGGCTTTTGTCCAGATGTTCCTTACTCCCAGATTCTACCGCGACCACGTGGATGCTTACCGTAATTGTTGTTGTCCATCCGGCCCGGCCCCCTATCCTGCATGGATTGGAGTGTCCAGTGTTCCACTGCCGTGTTCTGCCGTTGGTGCGTCTATTCGATATTTCGGTTCATGTCATGGAACGCCCGGAAGATGGTAGTGATTAATAGTATGGTAGAAATAAAGAGACTGACATTTCAATAAGCTTTCCAAATATATGTTAAATTTGCTTAAAAGGTATGAAAATGACAGATATATCAAAGCTTTATGCACAAAAAACAGATGAAAAGAGAAGATATTCATCCCGGATATCAAAGAAACATTTTCCCCGATTTTCGCATCCTCAGGTGAACCGTATACTATTCCTGCAACGAACGATCGGTAACCAGGCTGTTAAGAAATTGATACATTCAGAGATTTTGCAGACCGGACTCAGTGGACATGGTAATTTGAAGTCTGGTAGACCCTTCAAATCGACGGGCGGAGAACTGGAAGAAAATGAAGAGAAAAAACCGAACCCTTACGCAGGGAGTGCTACTATACAATGTAATGGCAAGGGCGGTTATGAGGTCGTTCTCAATAACTGGGCTACAGCTAAATGCGGTACAAAAAAGTGTGTAATAAAACACGAACGTTCCCACATTTCAGACTGGAAAGCAAAATGGCCCGCTGGCTGTAAAGGACAGCCAAAAGGCTATTTGCCAAAAGGAGATCCCCCTGACAAACCTCTTATGACTGTAGCTGAGTACAATGCGTTCCTGAAAAAGAGTGAATGCAAAGCTCACAAAGCAGATCTTAAATGCGCCAATGCACTGCCAAAGCCGGCTGGTTGTAAGAAGACCGTTAACGATTATATCAAACTTACAAAAGATCAAAAGAAAAAGTGGTGTTGAAGTGAAACGTAAAGACGTTATTGAGTTGGCATCTCATTACGCCAGGCAAAAGGGATATGAAACTGAAAAATATGATGTATCAGTAGAATACAGGGAAAATGTGTGGCAGGTCAATTTCTATAATAAGGAAGAGAAGCCCGGTCCAGGGGACTTTTTTACTGTGGGGATCAATGATACATCAAAAACAGTGGAATATTTATTTCGCGGGAAATAGACTCGCAATACTAAACTCACAATACTAAACTCACAATACTAAACTCACAATACTAAACTCACAATACTAAACTC